>PADF01000052.1 GCA_002702945.1 Methanobacteriota archaeon | reverse complement strand
ACTCTTACAACTCTATCGAAAATTTCATGACTTTTATCAGAAACTAATTTCGAATCTTCAAGTCCAGCCCCGTGGACAATTCCAGTAATCTTTCTCTTGAGTGAACTACCCAATTGAATCAATGCTTCACTATCCATGACGTCAATAGAATGGTAATAGGCTTTATTTCCGGTTTTTTCGATTTCATTTATAGTAACATAAACATCTCTACTGCGAGTGTATTTTTGCCAATTCGAGTTCCATTGAACCATCGTGACCTTGCCATCGTCACTCTGTGAAATCATTTCTTCTCTAAGAGCTATTTTCCTTTGACTTAATTGTTCTTCATCCCATTCAACCCAAGATTGTGTTTCTTCAATCAATGTTGAGCGACCTAGTAATATGAAGTGTGCTTTAGCCTTTTGACTAGCTTTCGCAACGCCGATTACTGAGGCAGCAGTTACTCCTGAACCGCCTCCAGAAACAATCCACGTATCTTTGCTATTCAGGGATTTTTGACTTGATTCTATGTCCTCGGCGAATGCCACTAATGTCCATCGCCGCCCATCCCTATCCAATCCGATTTCGATATCACCATCAATATTGAATAAATCATTATCGATTTGTTTTGCTGCTTCCTGAGGATCTAAAACTACCTCGGGATGTAAATCTAAAGCGCGACATCTTAGATTAGGTCTCTCAAAAGCATATGATTTGGTTACACCACTTGCTGCACATTGAAGAGCATTGAAGTGTTCTCCGATATTCCCGTGCCTTCCATCCATTGTAGTTACTGAGGCGATAATCCCTGAATCTAGTTTAGCAAATTTATCATCTAATCCCTTTAGCAATGAAAACCATCCATGTCCAGAAAGAACTACTTGTGATGAAGGAGTTGTATCTTCAGACCACTCAACACCTGCAAGTTTCATTGCAGCCATATGGACTAATCCAGTAATATTCTCCTTCGACAGGTTTTCACAAACTCCAGCCAAATGTTCGGGATTACCTGGGTCTGCTCGATAGACGGTTCTCTTGCCTTCTTTTTGCTTGGACATATCTCTAATATCGCTTTCAAATCCGATTCTTATCGCATTTAATCCGCGCTTTTCTAATAGAACGCAGAACTCTTCAGCGATTCCCCAGCCATCGTCTGTGACAAGAACTGTTCCACTGAGTTCTAGTTTAGACTCGGTACCTTTGCACTCCTCTACTTCTACTTGCCACCTTCTACAGCCATCTATTGATATTTCATCGCTAATTGATGTAATTTCTTGAGTTTCAATAATTGGTTCTTCTACCACTTGTTGTGGCTCAGAAATAACTTCTTCAATTACTTCTAATTGTTCGCCGCCACCTTGCATTTTGATAATATAAGCAGTGAAATGATTCAATGTTGGGTGGTCGCTTAAGATGAAATCTTCATCCACTGGCAGAGAAAAGATATCTCTAACTTCAGCCATTATTTCTGCTTGTTTGACAGTGTCAATTCCGAGTTCTCCTTCAAGGTCTTGGTCCATCTCAATAAAGTCTGCAGGATAACCTGTATGCTTTACAACAACTTCAATCAAGCGTTGTTCAATCTCTTCATCACCAACAGATTGTGTAACGTTTACTTTGGCAGTTTCTACTGCGGGGACTTCTTCCTCAAGGATTGGTTGAACTGCTTGATTTTCAACTACCGGCTCTTGAGAAACTGGGGTATTACCGCTCATCTTTTGGATATAGGCAATCATATGATTGAGAGTTGGATAATCAGACAACACGAAGTCTTCATCTACAGGTAATCCGAATTTTGAACGGATATCTGCCATTATTTCTGCTTGTTTGACAGTATCAATTCCAAGTTCTCCTTCAAGATCTTGGTCTAATTCGATGAAATCTGCAGGATAGCCTGTGTGTTGGACAACGACTTCAATAACAGTCTCAGTCAATGATTCGTCAGTTACTTTTACATCGTTAGTTACTGATACTTCTTCGATTATATCTTTGACTACTTCAGCTGACTCCATCGCTACTTCAGCAACAAGTGCAGCCGCAGAAGCAACAGTTTCTACTGGCCCAGGTAATTCACCACTCATCTTCTGGATATATCCAATCATGTGATTAAGAGTAGGATAATCAGACAAAACGAAGTCTTCATCAACTGGTAATCCGAATTTTGAACGGATATCTGCCATTATTTCCGCTTGTTTGACAGTATCAATTCCAAGTTCTCCTTCAAGGTCTTGATCTAATTCAACAAAGTCTGCAGGATAACCAGTGTGAGTTACAACTACATCGATCACAGTTTCACTAATATCGCCAGATATCTGACTGACAGGTTTTGCCACTTGTGGAGTCTCAACTGGAGTTTCAATTTGAGTTGTTAATACTTCGGGCTTCTTTTCCTCAATAACAGATTTGTTAATTTTGATGTTCTGTGAATTCTCCCATTTTTCACCTTGAATTCCACCATGAAGATTATTATCGCCTTCAACATAAGCAACTAATTTATTCTGTAAAACCCTCATATCTATTTCATTTGAATTAGCCTGTTCTCTAATCCAGTTCATGAATACATCTGCATCGATTCTTTCGCCTTCAATTTGACATTTTCTAACAAAAGAAAGAGCGATTTGAGATCCGAATCCAGCACCAAATCGCATACCATAATTCAAATTAGGATATTCTCCGCCTTTAGACAGGTTTAGGTCTCCTAATTCAGGATCAACTTCTTTATGATTAGCAATCGGAGGGATTCTACCAGTCATAAGACCATAGAACATACTTGCATCTTCAATTCCAACACCCATCGGGTGACCTGTGAAACCTTTGGTGTTGGCAATAACCAATTTGTCTGCACTACTCCCAAAAGTCTGTCTAAGAGCTTTGACTTCGGATTGTGCTGAACCACCTCTTGCAGGCGTATATGTCTCATGAGAAAAGAATACTGTCTGAGGGGCAATTAGATGTCTATCTAGGCTCCATGTCTGCTCCATCTCAGAAATGAAATTATCAACTGTTTGGGCAACATGGTCAACATCTAATCTTGTACCGTGGTAAGCGGAGTTGGCGACCTTGGTTCCCAGTAATTCAGCGATAGGCTGAACCCCTCTTTGCTTTGCCTCTGATTGTCTTTCAACTACAAATGCTGCAGCCCCCATACCTAGAACTAAACCATTTCTCCTCTTGTCGAATGGTAGTGCTGCTTCTTCGATGACATTACTGGTAGATGCTGCTCCTGATGCTGCAAAACCACTACCAATCCATTCCCAAATATCTTCGCCAGTTACATCATCAGCAGAGATAATCACAACCCTATCGACTCTATCGCTATTCAACCAGTCTTCAGCAACACTAAATGACGCAGTTGATGAAGCACAGGCGAGATTGATTGTGGTATTTGGTCCTCTGATACCGGTATATTGGGCGAATTGCGAGTGGCCCATGTTTAGAACTTGGAAAAGATANCTCCTATCGAATCTTCCTTCTCCGTCGTCACCATTTGTTCTAGCATGCTTCAATGTAGATTGGATTCCAGGGAAACACGAGGCGAAAATAATTCCAGTTCTCTCTCTTTGNATTTGAGGTACTTGCCAATTTGTAATCAACCTTAGGCCACCTTTTCCAACTTGTTCCACAGGAGTAAGTGGAATCCCTGCATCCTTCAAAGCAAGTAGGCCAGCGGCTACAGCAAGTTGNGTATTAATGTCCCATGCAAGTATTACTTTGGGATCGATTCCAAATTCTTCAGATAAATCAAATGCTGATTTAATTCCGGCTAATTGAGGAATGTCTCCAAATTCCTTGGCTTGCTCCATATTTACTGAGCCGTCTCTACCTTTGATTAAACGCACAATGTTCTTATCAAGCAATTTCTGTTTATACTCATCACTGACCTCTGTTAAGCAGGTTTCACCATTGACTAAACGTTCAAATGTGTCATGTGAAAATACCTTTTCTCCACCGGGAAGACCTAGAGAAATTCCAGTTATTACATATGGATCTTGCTTTCGCTTTTCAAGATGGCTTAATGTCGTAGATGAGCCATTAACAATCTGCATCTGGCCTGAATTGGTGGCTTTTTGTGTGACAGACATATACTTCTTTGGGGGTTTAGTAATCCATCTAGAAAAGTCTGCAACAGTCTTTGCTTGTCCAATATCAAATTCTGAATCTGTTTCACATTGTGAGTCTATCTTCTTTATTACATTAGAAATTTCTTGCTCNGAAAGCCCCAATACAGCTCTCAAGTCTATCATACCTGAACAAAATTTAGCAGGATAATTTGTCATTGAAGAGACTAATTCTCCGACATATGATTGAATTGCATCTTCTATCGATACTTCCTTAGTNACNGTAAGGTTTTGAGAACTAGCTACTGGTTGCGGGCTTGGAGTAACAGAGTGATTATTACTTGGCAATGGCCTAGATCGTGTGTTCAAATCTTCAGAGTGATTAGAAATAGTGTTCAATGANGGTTTACTAGAATATGCTTCTATTGGGCCTGCCCTAAAGGCTTCGGATAACTCATCGGAAGTAGGTTCTGGCCATACCGGCCTTCTTCCAGCCAACGCCAAAGAAGCAATTGCAGTTAGGAAAGAAGCAATACCGCCTTGTTTTGGATGGTTGGTCATTATTGGTAAGTGAGGTTTATCTGCTAAAATTTGAGTTGCAAACATAGTCAAGGCTCTCTTAGGTCCTACTTCGACAAAGGCCCGTGCACCTGCTCCGTACATTGTTTCGATTTGAGAAGTCCATTCAACCGAGGAGGCCATTTGCGGCGCCAATTTACTCAAAACTGATTGCTTAGAATCTTCTCCGGACATCTCATAAAAGTCTCCATCGACATTTGCNGTTATAGGAATNTTTGGCCAATTAATTTCAAGNGTCTCNAAAAATCNTCGTAANGGNTCATTAGCNGGAGCCACTATTCGGGAATGGAAAGCATGAGAAGTTGCCAAAGCAGTTGCAGAAAATCCTTTTGATTCGAAAATAC
Source organism: Methanobacteriota archaeon (assembly GCA_002702945.1). Next base: position 9,809 of record PADF01000052.1, on the reverse strand, counting down.
TCATCGCTTGCTTAACTGGTTCGGTTTCTCCAGCAATAACTGTCATCTTTGGTGAGTTCTTGTTTGCTGCGATAACATAACCTTCGATTGAATCAATTACTTCTTCTACATCTTTGTAAGGAGCAGTGATACTTGCCATCAAACCTTTGTCATCGATTTGAACCGAACCCATTTCAGTACCTCTTGCTGCTGAGGCTCTCAAAGCACCATCCATGTTCAAAATACCAGCAGACATCAAGGCAGCATATTCTCCTAAAGAATGTCCTGCTACCATATCTGGCTTATGTCCATGGGCATTGAGTAATCTTTCAATCGCTAAATCTGCAGTAAGCATTGCTGGTTGAGTATACTCGGTTTGCTTAAGTTTATGCTCACTTTCAACCAGCTCTTCTTTACTCAAATTATGACGNAAAACAAAGCTGGACAATGTTTCACCGTCGAGCACTTCGACCATCGTTTCATCTGACTTCTCCCAAACTTTCTGTACAGATGTGTATCTTTTGTGTAAATCATAAGTCATTCCAACGTACTGACTTCCTTGTCCAGGATACATGTGGGCTACTTTCGCTTTATCAGGTAATGCTGGCTCATCGGTAAGTAAAACTCCTTGCGCCTGTAAGAATCCCCACTTTTCCTTATCTTTCATCGCTTTCTTTGCTAAATTTATTCTCTTGTCATATTCTNCCCAAGACGTCGCTATTATTGCCATTCTGAAATCATCAGAGACATTAAATTGAGATGCTGCGTCNAANTCAACAGATAATCTTCGNCCTCTNGGATCTTCATCAAAATTAGTTCCTGAAAAGGTGATTGATTCTAATTTATCTTGTAATGAATCAATTGTATCAGAAGATAGCAGAAGCATNCCTCCTTCGATGGATTTCAATTCTTCATGACTCATAGATGGTTTAGCTGAACTATCTAAAATAGAAGGTTCTGATGGTCCTGATTCCGAATAAGTCTGCCATTTTGCCTCCCAACTCTCAGCAATAGGAATATGGTATTCTGGCTCATATCCTTCTAATGCAATGTGGAAATTTGTACCACCAAAACCGAATGCGGAGACTCCTGCTCTCCTTGGATTTTCAAGTGGTCGCGGCCAGTCTCTGGCAGTAGTTGGGACAAAGAATGGTATTTCTGACCATTCTACGGTAGGGTTTGGTGTTTCAAAACCTGCGGATGGAGGGATTGTTCTNTGGTGGAGAGCGAGAACTCCTTTGATAATTCCAGCGATACCTGCTGCCGCCTTTAGATGTCCAATTTGGGATTTTATTGAACCGACGGCAACGTGGTCACCTCCATCGTAACCAGTCCATAAGCGAGATAATGTCGATAATTCAGTGGCATCTCCTACTTTAGTAGATGTTCCGTGAGCCTCGACTAATTCTACTGTCGAGGCTTCATACCCTGCCTGGCTGTAAGCCCTTGCAATTGCTTGAACTTGCCCTCTTTGACTAGGTGCAGTAATACCCTTTCCTCTTCCATCTGAAGAGCCNCCTATACCTCTAATTACGGCATGAATTGTATCCCCNTCTGCAATCGCTTGATTNAGNCTCTTTAGGACTAGAACTCCAGCCCCTTCACCCATAACAAAGCCATTCGCCTTGGCATCAAAAGGAGTAGAGTGAGTAGCAGATAGGGCTCCAATAGCACTGAATTTAGCAAACGTTGCTGGATCTAATGTTCTATCTGTTGCACCCGCAAGCATAACGTCAACTTGTCTTGATTGGAGCATTCTACAAGCATCCATTACAGCTGCCATAGACGAAGCACATGCCGCATCTGTAGCATAATTAGGACCTTGTAAATCCAAAAGATTAGCGACTCTACCAGATACTACATTGGCTAGTTCGCCCGGCATAGTATCTTCATCTACTCTTGGAGTATGTTCATTGATTTCTTGCTGAAAAGAATCTAAGTTTTGTTCAGGAAGGCCGTATTTCCTTGCTAATTCTTTAGTNTGATTTGACCACACTCTAATATTTGATAAATTTCTATTTTCTCCNCCAAGTGCATTANCAAAAACTACTCCACACTTGGCTCTATCAATATCCTTAGTCTCTCCATCATAACCGGCTTGTTCCAATGCTGCCGCAGATATTCCAACTGCCCACAATTGACAAGGATCAATCTGCCCCAGAGTACCTGGTGGTTGCCTCCACCTCCTCCAATCAAATTCAAAATTCCTAACAAATGCACCAATTTTTGAATATGTAAAACCTTCTTCAATATTNCCTGGNCCACCGCTTTTCCAAAAGTGTTCTATTTTCCCTGGCCATCTGCCTTCATGTACATCTACAATACTGACCTTAGAATCTATGATGTTCTGCCAAAAACTATCAACATCTTCTGCATCTGGCATTAATGCGCCTAAACCAATTACTGCAATTGGTTCAAATCTACCCTGCTCAATACCTTCGCAGGGTTTTCCATCTGCAGTAGTAATTGACATGATTAAACCTCATTATTGCATAATTGATTCAGGAACCATAGTGATTGAGTATCCTGCATCAACATAAATACATTGACCAGTAACTCCACTAGATAATGTGCTAGCCAACCATAACGTAGTGCCTGCAACATCATCTTGATTGACATTACGTCTCAGCGGAGAATTATTTTCCACATGGTTAAGGATGTTATCGAATCCTGGAATNCCNGATGCAGCAATAGTTCTAATCGGTCCAGAAGAAATAGCATTCACCCTGTGGCCTTCTGGGCCAAGGTGGCATGCCAGTTCTCTAGTCCAACATTCTAGTGCTGCTTTTGCCATAGACATGATTCCATAAGAAGGGACGTATCTATTGGAAGCTGCATAGGTAAGAGTAATTGTAGAGGAGTTTGGATTGAGATGTGGTAAAGCAAACTTCAAACAGCGTTGAAGAGAGTTTGCTGAAATTGTCATAGCAGTATTAATATCTTGATCTTCTACAAATAAAATCGGCCTATCAAAGCAACTTCTAGGGGCGAAACCTATGGCATGAATCATTATATCTGCTTTTTTACCTGGATTTTCAGCACTAAAAGCGTCAAAGAATTCTTTGGTTGTTTCATCATTGGCTACATCAAGAGGATAAAATCCTGCAATTTGTGGCAACTTATCTTTGAGTTGAAAAATACGACTCATAAATCGCTTTTGATATCCCAAATACAGCGTTACACCTGCACTTGCTAACTTTTGACAAATAGCCCAAGCAATAGAATCTTCACTAGCAACGCCGAAGACAAAAGCTGTCTTTCCCTCGAGTTCCAACATAACGTTTGCACCTTAATTAGGTGTAGCAGNACACACTCGCTCTTTGACTGTTGCCATCAATAGAACATTTAGAAGGCTAATTTACAACCCTTNCAGGAATGGCAAAAAGGGTCACTGTGGTTGATATTCACTCGAAGTCATCGAGTAAATCATCAAATTCATCATCGGAACTATCTAAATCTCCAAAATCATCTAAATCATCGAACAAATCATCGAAGTCATCGACGTCTTCTTGATCTGCAATTTCAATAGCAGATTCCACTTTTCCTTCATCTGAACTAGAAGATTTCTTTTTTATTGACCTAGTTACGATTCCAACTAATATGAAGAATAGAATTACTCCGCCACCAATTGCACCATAAAGAATAAAATCATCTTGACTATTTTCGCTAAGTCCACTGAATGTACCAGAGCTACTGCTTGGTTCTACTGCTAATGGGATTGAGATTTCGCTAACTGGAGCATCAGGGTCATTGCTACTTTTTGCCTCGAATTGAATATTAGTGTTTATCTTCTCTAAAACATCAGAAGGCGCCCTAACCACGATTTCCCTAACTGGAGAGGTAGCATCAATAGCTAAATCATCAGCAACAAAGGAAGACAAAGGGAAAGAAAATCCTTGNGTTTCNAAATCCGCTTGATTTTTTATTCTGACTTCTACCCTATCTTGGTCATTTCCGCGATTAGTAAATTGTAAGTTTATGGTCACCTCGCCACTTGGTTCCATGCTGCGTGTACTCCTGTCAGAAATCAATAATTCAACAATACCNTAGGTTCCAATCTCAAGTTTTCCAGTTACTGAAGCATTGCTTTGAACTATCTCAGGTAATTCTCCTGGAATTAACCATTGGGTTACTGTTGCGATAATTTCGAAGTCAAAACTTTCGGTCGATGGGATTTTTGTATCGCCTGAGAAAGTAACTGTAAATTGCTCTGTTTCGCCTCCAGCAACTGTATATTCATCAGATGCTCCTTGAATTTGTACNGAATTACCACCTTCAAAATCACTACTAATCTCGATTGTTTCATCAAATTGTGAAGTATTTTCTATCGTACAAATTAAATCCACAGGCTCATAATATAACGGNTGAACATTCATTTCAGGATCGCTCTCACAGTCAATATTTACACCTGGAGCAGGGTTACCTTGACCATTAGAAAGTGGAACTAATGGAAGTAAAAAAAGCACCAGAATTAGGAAGGAGAAACTACGCTTCAACATCTTGCACCGGCTAAGGGTATAATCGGCTATTCATCAATGTGATGGCCGAATGAGTAGAAAAAACACCTAATTTACTCAATTTGTCGGCCCATATAACTTCTCAGGAAGGTCTTGATGTGCTTTCCAAAGTAATTCTTCATCAATACCCATATTGAGTAATTGATTGGTTCGTTTTGGGACTGTCTTTGGACCTAAAACTGCACCTGGCCTCCTAGGGTCATCCATATAATCGGTTTCTAATAGAAAACCATGCGAACAATTTTGCGCACTAACCAATAATTCTTCCAAAGCACCTTTGCCAATTAGTACACTAGGCGTAACTCCCAAAGTAACCTTGGAATCAATATTTGGTGGAGAATAGTGTCGTACTAATCGTTCNGCGGGAAGACCGCACTTAGCAGCCATTTTTGATAAATCAGANTANGTAGACTCTAGTTCACCTTCTACATGAAGTTGTAAAACAATATTTTCTTGAGCTGCTAATTTCATGGTTTCTTCTAGTAATTGATTGGAAAGATCCCAAACTTCCTCACTTACAGGCCAATGTGGCCTTCCAACCTCTCCAATTGCATGTGCATGACCTTCTTTAACAAAATCCAATGCACCATCGATACTATCGCGATAATTNTGAATCGCCCTATCGGCGCCTGTTTTTGGATCTTCGTCAATCCATTGNATAAACTGATGAGCAAAAGCTGCNGGGTGAGGTCCTAGAACNACTCTCACTTGTAAATCATGTTCTTTTCTTACCATCTCAGCNATATTNATAGTATCTTGATAGGTGTTGATATGGCCTTGTTTAGTTGTCGGAGGATTAGAGAAATCNGGACAATGAACAAGAACTAATCCTGTACCGCCNGCATTTTTGAAATCCTTNGCAGCTTCAAGAAATCTACCTTTACGATTTAAATGAAAATGGTTGTCAATAATCGGACCATTCCAAGTTAACNGATTATCTTTCATTTTATCACGATGACTAGTCCACAAAATATTGCATTTCTTCAAATTGGCCTTTCCAATAAACTGCAGACATTGCTACCATATTTGGATGTCTAGCCTCTGTGACTACACACTTTCCATTAGGCCAAATGTATAATTTCAAATTATGCCTAGTGTCATTNATNACTNCACAACCNAGNCTCTGATCAAAATTTGCTTGNCCNGCAGAAATATCAAAATCTAATGACTCNACTTTGATATTTTTTTCAAAATTAAATGAGGCAATCACTGGGCCTAGTTCAGTTTGCAAACCTGAATCATCCATGCCCAATCGAAGAAGTAATTCTTTGGCTGCCGCTCTTGCNGCATCGACTCTATGAGTGCCATGAACAATGATTCGNCCTTCGGAATCAATAACCAAAGTCGCCCTAGGCTTTTCTAGTGCTTTGATGACGATATCACCACTTCTATGTCCTGCTAATTGTGCAACCACTAACTCTTGATCTATTGCTTGTTTAGTAACAAATCTAACGATTTGGTTTTCAACTCTAACATCGACTCCGCCAATTGCCATTTACTCCTCCTCCATGTTAATCGAATCAGTAGTGTTAGATGAAATCTCCTCTACTTCAGAGCATAAATCTAGTGAACTGAGTATTTGTACACGCCAAGGCATAGCCAAAGGAACTAGTAGACGTGCTTCATCGCCATGGGTTTTTCTTAAATCAGCAAGAGCNCCTCGAATTCGTTTAGCAAATCTATCATTCCTTGAAGCTGATATTTTTTCTCCNATNAGCCATTCATTAAGATCCCACCAAGTTGCTGCTAAAACCGATGCTGAGGCAAAGTTTGCTCCTATTCCTTTAGGTGGTTTCTGGGCTTCAAAGATATTCTTTTTCACCCTCTTTCTCCATTTACCGCCAAGTGAAATTAGACCCAATAATTTTCTCCATCGCGAGACTTCCTTGGCTTCTTTGAGCATATGCTCTTCCCAAAGTTCATCATCAAAAGATGGTTCAACGAAATAGACTGGACGGTTATGTCGAACCGCTAATCGATGTACTCTTCTTGGCTCAGGGTCAGGAAATCTTCCAGACGGAATATCCTCCAGCTCAATTAACTCATCGAGATATAATGCCAATGTACCTCCTGAGATTAAAGCATGAGAACGGTTAACTCCTTGAGATTCAGCCTCATCTTTTTCTTCTTGTATCCAAAGTTCAACAATATCTTCTGATTCTAATAATGCTAATCCGTGCCACTCAAAATTAGGCCTGAGTTTTCTTGGAAAGACGATAGTGGGNAGAACTCCGTGTAGAATTATCGAACCACCATCTGGGTCATTCCAAGTGACGTCTTCCCAGTCAAGTCTGGATGACACTTTGTTCACGCTCATTGGCTGTCTATCCATTCCTGTAAGGAATTGATNTCCCATCCTTGGTCAAAGTAACCTTGAATATCCTCTTGAGACCATTGAGGGAATCTTTGCATCGCCTCAACCATTTCTGGGCTAATATAAGCGGCAGGAGCAGCAGACGCTTGTCCTGGTAACTCAGCATATGCTTTGTCATCTTCATCATCATATTCATCATCGAAATAATCGCTTGAGGTATTGTCTCTACGGGAAATTACAACTACAACTATACCTAATATTGCAATAACACCAATCAAGATCACAACAATCAACAAGGTAGAACCACTTGAATCAGAATCACCTGCNACCTTCACGTTGAAGGTATCACCTCTAGTATTTCCNTTGTANAGAGGAGTACAATCATCACTAGTACATTCGTTGTCATCAACCAAGTAATACATACCAGTGGTTGCGTCTCTAAATTCTTCTAACTTGATNGAGACCCACATACTTTGATCAATTTGAATTTCTTCACTAACAACTGAACCTTCTAAGACTGGAATACCATTATTGGTTACAGAACGGATTGATAGATTAGCTGAACCTGCTAATGANCCTACATTCAAAACCTCAATTTCAACNGTGACACTATCGCCTACTTCAGGAGANTCAGGAATTAGTCTTAGGTTCCTAACTTCAAATTGTGCCTTTTCAAATATGAAATCATAACTTGATGCGTGTTTAACATCGCTAGATAATATACCTAATGCGCCACTTTCTTCTGATGGTTGACCGCCGAATAAAACTTGAGAGCCAGATCCATCAACAGCATCAATCCACATGACTAATTTGGCATCTCCAAATTCATCAAAAGTAGAACTAGTAACTTCAGGTATTACGATATTTTCTGGCCACAAATCGATACAATCACCATATGCCAAAATCGAACCTTGACCTGTCGTTGTTAGATTTAGAACATGCGATTGCTCATTTAGTCCAAATGCATTTTTGTAACCATCCCATGTCAATGAATTAGCAGCATCTTTATAGAATTTCCATTTTAATTTTACATCTCCTTCAGCCAAAGAGCCTTGTTCTTCAATAATTACCTCGACATCGACACAATGGTAGGTTGAAGTAGGCATTTCAGAACCTAAGAATCTACTTGAATCGGTATCGAGCATGTTTCCACGCTCTGCTGACCATGAATTTTGAACAACCTTTGGAGGAGTTCCGTCTACCTTGATAGTGAAACTTCCGCAACCATAGAATGCTAGCCCAGTACACTTAGAATCTGTAAGATCTTGCGCACCGGTTGGTAAGTTGATCAATCTAAATGTATAATCAAACTCATTAACAGAACCTGGGGCATTCAATGTTATATTGAATTGTCCACCTGTGAAATTATGAGTTGTTACTTCTCCATCTAGTTTAGAATAACCTTTGTTGAAATCTGCTTCGACAGGCAATCTAGTAATCTCAAGAACTAACTCTATTTCGGGGTTGATAAATACGCTACTCAATACACCATCGGAAAATACGTATTGGCCCTTGAAACTAACACTATCTCCAGGATAGACCGAACCAGTTCTAATATCTCTTGAATATGGAGCATCTAAATCATAGAAAATTGGAGAAATCATAAGATCATTGACTAAATCTCCTCTAATATCTAACTGAATATCATCACTATATCTCCAAGATTGTCTAAATGAGGATTCTGAATAAACTTCTGAATTATCCAAATCTTTAATTTCGAAAATAGGAGTATTTTGTTGGCCAAATGGCAGACCCCAGTCTAGCACTATAGGTAAATCAATGAAAAATTCTGATTCAAACGGATCCAGTAAAACATTTCCATTCTCATTTCTTATCTTAGCCTTCGATGAACCGTCAGAGTTAGTCAATATTGTAATGAAAGGACTCTCTGTCCATGCAGTATTATTCCTAGGGAAAAACCAAACCTTTGAATCAAAATTATCTTCTTCAGGTGCTAATTCAACCATGACGTATTCAACATCCTTCCAACCATTCTGATCTTCTGCTTCGATAATTAAATGATATTCATTTCCAGCAAATATTGTTTGATTCCAACTACCTATTCCTTGTGGTGGGTTAACTGGTAAGTTGCTAATGAATCTCTCTCCAGAAGAGTCTTCAATGAATAAATTCTTGATTGAGGGGTAGTCTAAATTCATATTGATATAAGTAATTATATCGTTATCTAATCCTGGTCCACCACCATCAATAGGGTTTCCAGCTAAATCATAGCATTCAACCCACAGGCTAACCTGTCCTTTCAAACCAGAATTAGCATAATCATTGTAAGAACCTGAATAAGTAGCATTAGGGATCTGTCCATCGGTTACTGCTTGAACTTGAATATATTCTGATGCCTCCGCAATTCCATTAGTATTGATGTCGTGATCATATTCAACCCAAACATGCATTGTTGCGGTTGCTGGAGGTGTTGGAAGATCATTTGCAATTATCCTAAAGTTTTGGGAAACTCTAGGTTCTGCCCAACTTTCATCGTAAAGATTTCTCCAATTCTCATCCAAATTAGGATCTCCTTCACCAGCGTATCTCTTATACAATTGAACTCCAAGTAAGTTAGGCTCCAAAATATCTATTGAAACGTTAAACTGGATACCACAATCAGAATCTGGCTGATATGATGAATCAGGGCATAGAGTGTCTCCATTCGAATAATCTGCAATCCTAAATCTGTAAGTATCATTTCCTGATGCAAACATTCCAAGGTCGATGGTCCAATCTAAATCACCATTAATCACACCTGAACGAATTGCTGTTTCAACCCAACTGATATTGGTATTTTCACCATCTAATTCGATTACTTTACGCTCTACAACGAGGTTGTAAGCACTAGGATCCGGGGACTCTGCTAAATCCTCTAATCTTATTTACCGTGATAATAAGGAATACGCAACTGGTCATACCTGTTCAGCAATTTGGAATTTAGATAAAGAAAATATTGTCATAAGATCAAGTTGGATGCCTCAGGCAAATGTAAAAAA
>PADF01000051.1 GCA_002702945.1 Methanobacteriota archaeon | reverse complement strand
TGTCCTAAACCTGGCATTGCTGTACGTAGTACATCAGCAGCCGGGAGTGCTTTTTCAGGGAAAGGAGATAATTCTAGAGCGTGGCAATAAAGATGACAAAGTGCGATGTGATTCTTGGCTTCTTCACTACTTTCAAAGGCATCTTCCATGATTTTAACCAATAGTAGTGTATTATCGTCTGCAGGAGTTATTTCTCCTGTGGTTGTATTTTTGTCCCATAGTTGCCATGCTTTTAGATTCATCAATCCCTCTACGTAGATTGCTGTTACATCTAAATCGCCACTGTACTTTTCATACAAAGGCGCCATTTCTTCAGCAAATGCAACATTCAATTCAGGGCTATTTCCCATGTTGAGTACTGTCGGGTCTGCGGCATCTCTTGCTTCTGCAGAGTGACGAGTTGATAATGCTCTGATTAGATCTTGTTCTAATTCAGTACATCCATCCATTACCGACAATGATTGTTGAATTGAGTCATGTCCGGAACCTAATCCAGGTGCCCAGTTGTAGTTTGATGAGACACAGTAGGAAATCCCCCACCAAGCCATTGCGCAATCTGGTTCAAGTTCAGTGCACATTGAGAAACATGCGATTGCTTGTTCATGGTTATAGTTGAGCATGTGACCCCATGCTTCAGCGAACATTTTTCTGGTTTCATCACTTTTACAAGTTATTTTTTTTGCAAAGGCATAATTCGACGGGGCTCCGAAGTCATAATCAGTTGGTGCTAACGACATGTATCATCCTAATTACTAGTTGATATAAACAATCTCAGTAGATTTTATGTATGTTGAATCGAAAAAAAAAACTTAAATTAGAAAAAATCAATTGAATTAAGATAGTAAGCGGTATTAATAATCGCTGCGAATGACATCCAAGCAATATATGGCCAGACTAGTTTTGATGCTGTAGGAATAGTTTCAAAAACAAGGTATGCATAAACTATAGTAAAAAATATCATAAAAATTAACATCAATAAAGAGAGAAGGTATTGTTCTGAATTGAATACACTGGGCCATAAAAAATTCAGAATTATTTGAATAAAAAAAGATATGAATATAATATTAGAATATTGTAGTTCATCTTTTTTATTCAAGGNCAACATGAAACTTAATGCGATNGTNGTATACAATATTGCCCAAATAGGGCCAATAATCCAGCCAGGAGGTTGGAAAAATGGCTCATATTCGGAATCAAAAGTCATAACCACACCTTACAGTATTCGCCGCTATATCCATACTATTCTAATTCACAAATAAGATGTTGCTTTACTGGAAATGAATTAATTTTGNTCTAATTCTATTTTTCTCTAACCATCAAAGTTACTGATTTTGACTCGTGTTCAAGTATTCCAATATCACTAAATCCAAACCTATAGTGGAATCTCATAGAACCTTCATTGGGTGGTTTGAGACTTACTTCAGCAGTAATCCTCACACCATGTTTTTCTGAGTAATTTATTACTTCTNGATATAACAAAGAACCTACTCCCCTATCACGNCTGTTTGNACGGACTGCAATTCTATCAACATAGATGAATTCATCATATCTTTCATTAAACCAAGCNTAATTTANACTGCCATAGTTCGTTTTAGGNANAAGGCATAAGACAAAACCAAGTAATTTTNNACCCTCNTAAACNCCTAATGNNAANTCNGAAATATCGAGTAAATGACTTATTTCTTTGAGAGACACTTTACCTGTACCTGGTAAGCCNTGTTCATTAATCTCCCACATTGAATTTATGTCAACNCGTGTCAGAGAACGAATTTCCATATTCGCCGTTAATATCCAATGTTGATAGATATTGCGACAATAATCAAAAAGTCCAACGAATAGTAACTTTGATTTTTGATTAGGTAATCGGATAGGTGTGGCTAAGATGAATGTAATCAACAGACTTCATTTTTTTGCTGCGTTTTGCGTACTATTATTGTCACCGATTGCCGGGTGCATTGGTACTGAAGAGGCAGAAGAAATCTTACCCGTTCAGGAGTTNGANGAATTGGATGGACCATGCCTAATTGCTTCACAATCAATTTCTCAAGCCATGACATCCATTACTGTAAATGGTGAAGAAAGAATGTTCAGGTTATCTGTTCCGAATTCAGATGCNGGTACCAAATTAGCTCTAATNATTGCCTTCCACGGAGGCGGAGGTGCTAGTGAAGATTTCCAACAACAAAGTGAATTTGATCAGTTAGGAGANCAAGAGAAATTTATCATGGCATACGCNATTGCTGAAGATGGCAGAACCGCTTCCGAAGGTGAATGGTTTCTAAACACTGCAGCAACATCTAGAGAAGATAATGACTTTTCAGAAACTATTGTAGATGAACTTTCAAAAGATTACTGTATCGACCAAGATCGTCTTTATGCTATTGGTTACTCTCTAGGCTCAATGTTTACTTACGAAATTGCATGCCAACTTAATCACAGATTTGCAGCGGTAGCGTCATTTGCTGGAACAATGCCAGTAGATCCAGAAACTTGTGACTTAGTTGGTAGTATGGGTGTATTGCANATCCATGGTAAACTCGATTACATCATTGATTATGATGATGACTGGGATTGGAAAGATGGAGAGCATGAAGGTGTTGGNACAATGAGTAGCGTACCTGGCATGATCGAGGCTTGGTCGATGCGAGCTGAATGTCAAAATAGTGAAACTGATGCTGATTTTTTCCTAGAACACATAACCCATAGTGGATGTCTTGGAGATACTAGAATTGAACATTATGGAATCGAAATTCATGAACATACATGGCCTGACGAAGTTGATGGAACTGAAACTTATCTTCTAATTTGGCAATTCCTAAGTGATTTCACAAATTAATTTAGAAATAATTTTTGATTATTCACCTAGAACCATTAACAAAAATCAAATTGATTAGAAATTGAAATATTAGGAACCAAATCAGTCCAACTGCTACAATCCAAATAGATGAGGGGTCNTCTCCTCCCGAAGCATAGGAATAGACGATGATTGATGCTGCAAGACCAGCAACAAAAATCACGCGATAAAATATTGTTGCAAAGATACTTCCTCTTGTGGAAAGTTCCTTCCATCCGTTGAATCCAAACCATTGTCTGATAAAGCCCATAATCACTTGTCAAGAACTAAAGTAATAAAATATCTCTATAAAAAATAAACACTATCCACAAGGATTTAATGGCCGTCTAGTGAAGACAAGGTTAATGACCAAACTTGATCAGATTGGGTTAATTCATAATACTGCATTAATCAATGATTTGAATTTTCATTATGTTGAAGCAGGAGAAGGCCCTTTAGTGATATTACTCCACGGATTTCCTGAGTTTTGGTATTCATGGCGCCACCAAATTCCTATTCTTGTAGAAGAAGGTTACAGAGTCGTGGCACCTGACATGCGAGGGTATAACCTTACAGATAGTCCATCTAGAGTTTCTGAATATAAAATTGACTTANTAGCCTCAGATATAGCAGCATTAATCCAACATGTAGGTGAACAAAAAGCACACCTTGTTGGCCATGATTGGGGTGCAGCAGTTGCTTGGCATACAGCAATGCGTTATCCAGATAGTATCAATCAACTCGCCATATTAAATGGACCTCACCCTAAAGTGTTTGAGAGAGGAATATGGCGTCCAAGCCAACTAATCAAAAGCTGGTATATGTTCTTCTTCCANATACCTTTCATTCCAGAGTGGTTTACCGCNAAACGNTANAGTAAATTTATGCATAAAATCTCAAATAAGCACTATGTCANCCGTGGAAAACTAAACTCTAGCGATATTAGTGTNTATTCAAATGTGTTNAAAAATCGAAAAGACTTGCGAGGCCCAATAAATTACTACAGAGCAGTTTTTAGAAATCCATTTTCTTCAAAAAAATCAATGTCTGTGATTAATGCTAAAACTTTGGTAATTTGGGGGCGCAAAGACCGCCATCTAGGCATCAAACTTGCAGAACCAAAAAGCAGAGACGTACCTGATTGTCGAGTTGAATACCTCAATGCTTCGCACTGGGTTCAACAAGATCAACATTCAGAGGTAAATAATCTACTAATCGAATTCTTTAGTGATAAATAGCCACTGAATAATAATTAGATTAAATCTAATTTTATTGGATTTACACTCACTGTTTCACTCGGTTGATTAGCACTACTGTATGAAACTTTTAGCAAGTAACACAGTGTTAAACATACCATTGGAGCAAATAACAATGGTAAAAATACAGTTATAGACTTGATGAGAAATAGAGCACTGAGGCTAATTAGACCAAGTATAAAACTGATAAAGTTTGCAATCGGGATTGCGGCATTTTCGTCTTGTTTCGGGTACAACATGGTAAGACAGTTATTTTGGGGGTTTATATCATTGTGTTTTTTAATCGTTGAAAAATAGGCTTTGAAAATCTTAAAATATTTTAGCCTTAATGTTTAGAAGATTTCCAGTTTATAATGATGAATACAAACTCACAAGAGTTCAAACCCCTAAGCATTGAGGGCTGTCTATGAGCGAAGTCCCTGAAGGTGTTGACCTGTCGGGTTTCGAGCGTAAGCCGCCTCGCCCTACTGCCACTATGACACTCACCAGAGATGGACCAAATGGTCCCGAGGTATTGCTTGGCCTGCGCAGTGAAACTATGGCTGCTTTCCCAGGATACTGGGCATTTACTGGAGGGGGAGTATCAAGAGTTGATACTGCTGCGGTTGAGTCATTTTCTGTCCTCGATGTTGAACATGGGAAAGCAATCGCTTGTATCTTAAGAGAGACATGTGAAGAATTAGGAATTGCTCCAAATGGAGATCATGTAATTTCTATAGATGAGGGTGCTAGGTTTGATGTCATAAAAGATAAGTCCAATTGGCTACCTCATGCTGAAAATTGTAATATCCCGGTGAATGTCGATAATATCAATATCCTTGGTCATCGTATAACACCGCCTTTTGGACCGGTGCAGTTTGATAATGCATTCATTCATTTCCATTGTGGAGATTGGCAGAGTGTACCAGAAATCGACCTTGAGCCACAAACTGAATTTGATGAAATAATGTGGGCTGGACCTCAAGATATCATTGAGCGTTGGTCAAAGCATGAGATAAAAGTCGCACCACCAGTAATATCTGTTTTAATGGAATTTATTCGAGTGATGAAATTCTCTAATGATGACATAGTAGAGGCTGCAAAAAATATCTCATCGCGTAAACCTGGTCGTCAATCAATACTTTTTGCTTATGGAGTTGAAGTTGTACCGATTAGAACTGCGACTCTACCACCTGCTGATCATACTAATTGTTACTTGATGGGAGACCCTGATGGCGATTTTATCATTATTGACCCTGCTGTTCGTTACCGTGAAGATATGGAAGATCTTGCCGATGCAGTAGAACGTCATCATGGACAACCTGTGGCTGTTGCATTCACTCATTCACATGGAGACCATCTAGCAGATATGGATTTGCTTAGAGAGGCATTTGACTTGCCTGTATGGGGTAGTGATTATACATCAAAGAGTGTTAAATGTGATAGAATTCTTGAAGATGGAGAAAAATTACAACTTGGAAATCAAACATGGGAAGTTCTAATCACTCCAGGCCATCATCCTGGTCATACTTGTTTCTTGAGTGATGCAGGATTGATAGCAGGGGATATGGTGGCAGGTTTTGGTACAATTCTAATTCCCCCATCAACAGGAGACATGGATGAATATATTCAACAATTATCTAGACTTAGGGGTCTTAATGCACACCTATTATTCCCAAGTCATGGACCAGTCATAGCATTGCCAAACAAGAAATTTACATATTATATTACACACCGTAAAGCGCGTCATGAAAGAGTGCTAGAAGCAGTTATTAGCGGACTTTCTTCTGTTCAAGAAATTTCAATCAAAGCATATGAAGATACCCCGAATGCACATCCAGGACTTGCTCAAGATCAAACCTTAGCACACCTTATTTCTCATCAAAGACAAGGTAGGGTTTCTAGTGATGAAATGGGAGTTTGGAAGGCAAGCATTGAATGACTCCAAACCTTGGGACATACATGGCTCGAAAACTTGTAATCACCAAAGCCGGCTCTCCTTCTGTTCTAGATGTTGTTGAATTTGAGATGCCTAGCCCTAATGAAGGCGAGGTTTGTATTGAAGTTCATTTTGCTGGAATCAATTTTGCTGATACTCTAATGCGTCTTGGGTTGTATCAACCAAGACCGCCTTTTCCTTTCACTCCGGGATATGAAGTGAGCGGTACAATACACTCATTGGGTAAGGGAGTAAAGAATTTACAAGTCGGACAAAGAGTTGTGGCTGCAATGCAAAATGGTGGTCAGGCAAGTCATGTAATTGCTCAAATCGCACGGGTAATTCCTCTACCTGATGAAATGTCCTTAGAAAAAGCGGCATCTATGCCAGTTACTTACATGACTGCACATCATATGTTACACTATCTTGGTAATCTAAAATCAACTGATTCCGTTTTAATTCATGGCGGTGCTGGAGGTGTAGGTACCGCTGCATTACAACTTTGTCAGTGGGCTGGTGTAAGTAAAATCTGGGCTACTGCTTCAGGAAATAAAGCAGACATTATCAAAAAATTTGGCGGAATACCAATTGACAGACATAATGAAGATTTTGTTGATGTCATTAAACAGGCAACTGATGGACGTGGCGTAGATCATATCCTAGACCCAATAGGTGGTGAAAACTTGAAGAGAAGTCTCAAGGCTTTGGCAATGGGTGGCAAATTATACTCATATGGTATGTCAGCTGCCGCACCATCCTCTAAACGTTCACTTCTAAAAGCCTATTTTGCTTGGAGAAAAACTCCTAAATTAGACCCACTCAAAATGATGAGCCGTAATCAAGGAGTCTTTGGAGTTCACATGGGAACTTGGAATGATGAGGCTGCAATTGCAGAGCAACTTAATCGGATTATGGAGGGAATCAGAACTGGTGTTTTAGACCCTGTGATCGACTCAATTTTTGATGTAGAAGACGCATCAAAAGCCCATCAGCATATTCATGATGGGAAAAATACAGGTAAGGTTTTACTCAAATTCAAGTGATATAATTCAAGAATAGTCGTCAGTCATATCGTCACGAGGGGAGAAAATGAAAGCAGCAATGAGTGGTTTTGATTTACGGGCAATCTCCCGTGAGTTAGATGAATTCTCAGGCGCCTATGTCAAAAAAGCATACATGCCTCACTACGAACAAATTGTTTTGAGAATCAATCCAAAAGAAAGTCCACAATTCGATTTAGTCTTGGTAAGAGGTGCTAGAATCTATACTTCAAATAGAGATAGGCCGATGCCAATGACCCCACCGCCTTTCGCTATGGTTCTTAGAAAACATTTGAAAAATGCAAGAATGACTAAAGTTAGGCAACTAGGATTTGACAGAGTTCTAGCATTCGACTTTGATACAAAGTTTGGCGAAAGACATCTGTATGTTGAAGTTTTTAGAGATGGAAATATTATTTTGACCGATGAAGAAGATGTAATTATACAACCATTAACACACGCTTCATACGCTGGACGTACCTTGAAAAAAGGAGTTCAATACCAACCTCCTCCACAAGCTCTAGACCCTTATGAATTAGATATTGAAGCCCTTGAAGGTATGTTTGAAAAATCTGACAGAGACCTTGTTTCAACTCTAGGCGGTAAAGCAAATCTTGGAGGAACTCATGCCAATGCTGTTTGTGAACTTGCAGGAGTTAAACCAAACTCGGAAACCAAAGGAGTCTCGAGTGAAGAAATTCTTTCAGCCTTACACTCTTTGCTAGACGATTTAGCAAATAGTCGTCAAGGATACCTAATGCTAAAACCCTCTGAGGAGTTTGATGAAAAGGGACTGAAAGAACACATTTCCACCTTGGAAAATAATTCGATTAGAGATCGATTTTTGGAAACTCATGCTAATGAAGCAACCCCGACATTACTTCCATCTCATTCAAGTAAGGTAAAAATGGAATTTGATAGTTTGTGTAAAGCAGTAGATGCTTGGAAAGGAGCGCATGATGCTGGTGCTTTAGCCAGAAGAGAAGCCGAAAAATTAGATGTTGCTGCGCCTGGAAGAGGCCATTCTACCGATGTTGAAAGACTGGAAAGAAGAAAGGCTCAACAAGAAAAAGCCCTTGAAGGATTTTCAGTGAAAATCGAAAAACAACAAATGCTTGGACATTTAATTCAGGACAATTGGACTCATGTTGAAAGTTTGCTAAATCAAATATCTGAAGCGGTAGAAAAAAATGGCTGGAAAGAAACCAAAAAAGCGAGTAAGGAAATCAAATGGATTGTTTCGATGGATGCAGCAAAAAGAACATTTGTCACTATTTTACCTGATGAAAATTCACAACCTAATGGCCCCAAAGTCACCCTCTCTTTAGACGAAACTGTACATCAAAATGCTCAACGTCATTTTGAAACTGCAAGAAAACAAAAAGACAAAACTAAAGGCGCAGTAGAGGCATTAGAAAATACAATCATCGAACTTAAAAGGGCTAATAAGAAAGAAAAGAAAGCCGAAGAAAGTGGAAAAATTGGGAAAATTAAGAGAAGTAAACGTTTGTGGTTTGAGAATCACCGATGGAGTATGACATCAGGAGGGCATCTTTTGGTTGGAGGAAAAGATGCCAAAGGAAATGATGCTATTGTCAAAAAACACCTTTCAGGCCAAGATATGTACTTGCACGCAGATATTCACGGAGCACCTAGCTGTAGTCTTAGAGCCAGTCAAGGCTTCATTATTGATGAGCACAGACCTGCTCATATTCCTGAATATATTCCTGCTTTCAAATTAGTTGACAAATTAGGTGATGAAAGGATAAATGATGATAAATTGTTAGAGGCTGCAACAATGTCTCTTTGTTGGAGCAGAGCATGGGCAAGTGGAGGAGGACATGGAACTGTATATTCAGTAAAACCTGCTCAAGTTTCAAAGACCGCTCAAACTGGAGAATATGTTGGCAAAGGTGCTTTTATCATTAGAGGTAAAAGACAGTGGTACAAAGACTTAGATGTCAAAATGGGAATAGGGCTAGTTTCAATTAATGGAGTCCCATTGCTTATGAGTGGCACTCCTGATAGAATTAAGTCAATATGTCAAAGGTATGCAATAATTTCTCCAGGAATCTCCAAGAAAGATAAACTTGCAAATAGAATCTACAAAAATACTGGATTGATGACAGATGATATTTTATCAGTTCTTCCTGGGTCAAGTGAAATTATAGAAGACAAGGGAATCTTCTCGAAAATAAAGGAAAAAATAGTTGAAGAAGAATAATTAATTTCTTCTTCGGTTATTTCTACGCCCACTATTTGCTCTTCCTTGACCTCGGTTATTTCTACCACCTTCGGATCTTCCACCTTGATAGCCCTGTTGTGATTTCTTACTTGGCTTGTAACTTTTACCTCTAGCCTCTCCTCTGTATCCTCTAGAGTTGCCTCCATCTTTGGATTCTGCAGTTTTATTATTTGAACGTCTATCTCCGCTACGTTCTGCACCACTTCGACCTCTACCTCCGCCGCGATTTCCGCCATCACGATTTCCGCCACCACGGTTTCCGCCGCCTCGGTTTCCGCCACCACGGTTTCCACCTCCACGGTTTCCACCGCCACGATTTCCGCCACCACGATTTCCGCCGCCTCGATTTCCGCCACCACGATTTCCGCCACCATTGCGTCCTGAAGAACGTTGATTTCTCTGACCATAATGGCCTTGATTTCTATCATTTCTATTTCGACTTCCATAACTTTGTCGTCTTTTTGGAGCGATAAACTCTACTTCAAACTCGGGTAAGTCTGAAAATTCGGGTGGTTTGAATTCAACTTTTATACCAACTTCTCTTTGAATTCGGCCATAGGATTTCTTCTGAGGTTTTTGTACTAATGAAATTACAATACCGCTGGCTCCACCTCTAGCAGTTCTCCCGCTACGATGCTTGTATGCCTTAGCGTTTTCAGGAGGATCGTAATGAATTACGCAATTCACTCCTTCAATGTCAATACCTCTAGCAGCAACATCAGTTGCAATCAATGCCATACATTCCCCATGCTGGAATCGTTTCATTGCACCATCTCTTTGTCTTTGAGATAAACCGCCATGTAATGTTTCAACACCTAAACCGTCATACTCTAAATCATCACCTACTCTATCTACGCCAGCCCTTGTACGACAGAAAACTATACTACGGCCACATTTACGAATTATTTCTGATGAAATTGTTGATTTTTTAGAGTTAGGCATTAGCCAAAAATGATGTTCCATACTTTCTATACTAACCTCTTCAGGGCCAACATGTATAGTAACTGGATCTTTTTGATAATCTCGAACTAATTCTGCGACTTCATCATCTAATGTTGCACTGAACAGAATTGTTTGTCGGTCTTTTTTACATTCATCTAGAATTTGACAAACTGGTTCCATGAATCCCATGTCAGCCATTCTGTCCGCTTCATCCAAAACTACGATACCTGTATTTTCCAAAGATAAAGAACCTCTATCCAGTAAATCAATCAGTCTACCAGGGCATGCAACTAATATATCTACACCTCTTTCTAGAGCTCTAAATTGTTTATTGTAGGATACGCCGCCATATATTGCATGAACATATAATTCCATTTCCCATGCTAACGGTTCGAGAACTTTGTAAATCTGTTCGGCTAGTTCTCTGGTTGGTGTTAGAATCAAGGAAGTAGGCATGCCGGGTCTTGCTGGTTGTGTTCTTTCAATCAGCGGTAATCCGAAAGCGAGGGTTTTTCCTGAACCAGTAGGAGCACGACAACAAACATCATTTCCTAACATTCCATCAGGAATAGATTCTCTTTGGACTTCAAAGGGCTCTTCGATTCCTTGCTGGCGCAAAGCATCGACAATTCTTCCGCTAACTCCCAAATCTGAAAACGAAACCATACTCTCACCATTTGTGGCCGCCTTCCAACCCTATTTGATACCAACAGTAATAATGTAGCCTAAATCAGTAAATTAAGCAATTTTATCTTATGTTCGAAGGTTTTAATCTCTCTTAACCAACATAGCAACAGCATTACCGCCACCAAGACACAATGTCACAATTCCTGACTTCGCATCATTTCTTCTCATTACTCCAAGCATTGTTATCAAACATCTGGTACCGCTACTTCCCAATGGATGGCCTAAACTAACTGCTCCGCCATGAAGATTGAATCTTTCACTGGGAATCCCAATCTCTTTGGCAACAGCGCAAGATGCTGATGCAAATGCTTCATTATGTTCATAAATATCTACATCCAAAACTTGCAAAGAGTTTCTCTCTAACAACATTTTAATTGCGGGAATCGGGGCACTCATAACACGTTCTGGTTCAACTCCACTAGTACAATAATCTTCAACATAACCAATTATTTCCCAACCTTGCTCAACTGCAAATTCAGAATCTGCAAGTAAAATAGCACTTGCACCATCGTTTAGAGTGCTAGCATTACCGGCTGTAACTTGGCCTTCCTTATTGAAAACAGGGCGTAATTTAGAAAGTATTTCTACCGAAGTATTTTCTTTAATCCCTTCATCCTTTGAAAATTTAATCGAATCTCCCCTTCTTTGAGGGACTTGGATTGTGAATGATTCCCAATCAAACCATCCCGAATCCCATGCTTTAGCAGCTCTTTGATGACTTCTAACAGCGTATTCATCTGAATTTTTCCTAGTAATATCACTTTCATTGGCAACTGTTTCTCCAGTATTNCCCATGTGAATATNATTGTATACATCCCAAAGACCATCATGAATCATTGAATCAATTAACTTTGAATCACCCATTTTTTTCCCTTTTCTTTGACCCATCAATAATTGAGGAGCATTGGACATACTTTCCATNCCTCCTGCAATAATCGCTTTACTAGTTCCTGCACGAATACTATTTGCAGCCAGCATTGCTGCTTCAAGAGAACTACCGCANACCTTATTGATAGTAGTAGCAGGAGTAGTTACTGGTAATCCAGCGCCCAAAGCAACCTGTCTAGCGGGATTTTGACCACTTCCTGCTTGTAATACTTGACCGAATAGAAAATCATCAATAATTCCACTTGTTGGATCTATTTTAGCTCTAGAACACAATTCTTTAACCGCTAAAATACCTAAATCAACTGCAGAAAAAGAAGATAGTGAGCCCATAAATGAGCCTATAGGNGTTCTAGCAACTGCACAAATAGCNACTCTAGATTGTCCCATAGTCCGGCTAAAGAGGTACTTCTCTTGAATGTGCGCATGTGTTTTTTATGTCAAATCAAGAGAAGAGTTGATGAAAGAAAAGTCCTGCGAGTGACATGGCCAAATTCAAAACAGATTTTGAAACAGATAGAGAAGCGAATCAGATGAGACATGTAGAAGTAGAAATTGACTTCACTCCTAATGCTCTTGCATCTATACTTTATCGTCAAGGTGACACAGTTATTCTAGCATGCTGTACTAAAGATGCAAGATTACCTGGATGGTTTCCAAGAGACTCCCCGAAGGGTTGGGTTCACGCTGAATACTCACTTCTTCCAGGTTCTACTGATTCAAGATTTAGAAGAGAGAGGCGCGGTGCAAAGGGAAGAACGCAAGAAATCGAGAGATTAATCGCTAGGTCACTAAGAGCTGCGGTTAATCTTGAGGCTCTCGGACCAATTTCATTGAATATCGATTGCGATGTTCTCAATGCTGATGGTGGTACAAGATGTGCATCTATTACAGCTGCAAATATTGCCTTAAGGCTGGCAGTAAGAAGATTGATTGCTCAAGGAATTTGTTTGCCTTCTGATTTACGACCAAATGAGGAACAAAGGAAATCCGGTTGGTCTGCTCCAAAACTTTCTGAACAAGAGAGAAAAAATCATGAAAATGAAGTAATACCTTATGATTTAGCAGCATTATCTGTTGGATTGATCGATGGAGAAGTATACTTAGACTTAGATTATATCTTAGATTCAAATGCTGATGTTGATATGAATGTGGTAAAAACTAGTGATGGAAAGTATGTTGAAATTCAAGGTACTGGAGAAGAAGCCACATTTTCTAAGGAAGAACTCTCTGCATTACTATCACAGGCTGATGCTGGACTTGAAGCCTTATTTGAAGCACAAGTAGCTATTTTAGATGGGATTGAGTGAATTTCCATTACTAACTTTTTTCGGAAGGCTTGAAATGCCTGTTGTCGTCGCCACGCTTACTGGGTAGGTAGCTTAGTTGGGAGAGCGCAGCACTGAAGATGCTGAGGTCGCCGGTTCAAGTCCGGCCCTACCCACCATGAATTTATCAAAAAGATTTTTTCGAGAGGAATAAGAAATTTTCAATCGTTGGGTTCATGTGCTAGAGACCTTTCTGCGCGTCATGGGCGATGAAAATATTGAACACGCCGAGGTTGTCGAAGAGGTTGATACTGAGCAACGAGCAAGGGATAAAGTGGCTCGTGAAATCAGTGAAATCAGAAGAAGGAGAACCAAAACTGAAAAGAAAAGATTCCTTTCAAACAAAGAAGATTATGTTTTATTCGCAGGCATAGGTTATGGTCTATTATTTGCATTGGTCCTCTTTGGTATGTCTAGTGGAATTTTTGGATCTTCAACAACTTTAGATCATAAAGCATCAGAAACTTTCCTAGACACTGGTGAGGAATGCGAGGACATCGAAGATACCCCTTGGATACATATTTTCCCTGAAAATGACTTAGAATACATGTCTCTTGCTGGGCATAATCTTGTAGATGGATTTGCCTTAATGAATTATACGATTACTGAAGTTGGAAACTCTGAATGGCAAGGTGTTACAGAGGAAGAAGTCAAAAAAGTAGAAGATGGAAGAGCATA
This sequence comes from Methanobacteriota archaeon, assembly GCA_002702945.1. Next base: position 10,753 of record PADF01000051.1, on the reverse strand, counting down.
TCTCAGAGCACCTTTCGATACTTTGGGTGTTGGAGAATATGAAATTGATTTTGAAGTTACAATCCTCAATTCTAGTAACCTTACTACTGCAAGTATAGTTGAAGATGGTTCAAAAATAGAAAAAACCATTGCATTCGAATTAGAAATTACTGATGGTGGATTCTTTTCTTTCTTGCCGTTTGTAGACTCTGACTCTAGAAGTGAAGTTAGAATTACTGACCCTGGAAGTCGAACCTGTTGGACAACCAAAGACTTAGGTGACTGGGGCTACATATTGATGGCTGCTGAATTAGGTGGCGGCAGAGAGACTGCAATGTTAACCGGTGGTACTGCGGGAATTCCAGCATGGTGGATGGCGTTTATCTCACTATCATTGTCTGCAGTCACTTTACTTGTGATATATCCAATAATGTACAAAATTTACCACCAAGATACTGATGATGTACTTTCAAGAACCCATATCTCGCGATTGGTCGAAGAGAGTCTAAATAAAACTGCTAAGCGATTAAGTATTCTAGTTGATTGGGAACTGTATAAAATCGAATCTCGGGAATTATCTATAGATATAATGGTCCCATACAAAAATACCGATGCCACACTTTCTGATAGTAAGGATGTAAGGGCTGAAGTACTGAGGGAAATTCTAGAAGAATTTGCAATTTTTAGAGTTTTCAAACCTGTTCAATTAACTGTTAGAACGATTGGAATAAACCAAGCGATAGATTTCGATAGTGGAGTAGGAGTTGGAACTGGTGCTGAAGGAGCGACACTAGAAGACGAACAAGACTATTCTAGTTTCTTCTCAGAACTTCATACTCTCTCAAGAGTTGAAGATGAAGTAAGAGATAGTCTTGATTTATTCTTTACTAGAAGAAGTGATGTCAAAATGGAAGGCGCCGTTGTTACTAGCGATGATAGTGTTATTTTTGTCTCAGTTATTTATCGACCTACTCAGCGTTTTGCTTTCTTTAGATTTAAGAAAACAACCGATGAAGTTGAAGTCGAACTTTATCGATATATCTCTGAAAGAAATAATGACCTATTAGGAAGCCAAGAGTTAATTGTTAAGGCTAGAAACCAAATTTCCACATTAGCAGATCGTTCAGGTGCAGGTCGAGTAGAAAGTGGCGGTAAAGATGATGATAGGATTGTTGCTGTTGCTAAACAAGATGGGCTTGGAGGAAAAATGCTTCAAACTAAATTCTTAGGAGATACATTGTCAACTGTAGAATACATGGCGAATGAAAAACGTGAGATGATAAATAAATGGGGCTTCTGGGGATTAATTGTCTTCGTATGGATTCCATTCATGGCATCTGGAGTTCTTGTAGGTGCAATGCTAGGTTTACTATCTAGAATGCAATTTTCAAGAGTTCTTGCGGCCACATTTATTGGTGGAGCTGTTGCATCTGTAACATGGGCATATACCGCAGAAGGTATTGTAAAATTCATGCATCAGTATAAGTTAGAGGCTGTAATTCCGTTGATTATTATCGTGTTTGTTGGGGCTGCATTCCTTCATATTAGATCAACAAAGGTTAGAAGACAAACAGAGTTATTCGAAGATACATTGCTAGATAACTTCCATGCTGATGTTCACGCAAAGTATGGTGAAGACTGACTAAGTGGTGAAACGGTTGTTACCTCTTTCTAGAATTAGTGGTAATGAGAATTCTTGTGGAGACAATTCTACTTTAGGAATTATCACTGTGAGTGATAGAGCAAGTAATGGTGAGTATGAAGATGAAGGGGGGCCCGCAATATTGCAGTTCTTTGAGGAATCACTCGCAAGTTCTGCTGATGTAATTTACCGATGTATACCTGATGACTTAGTGATAATTGAACAAACGTTGATTGAGTTAGCCGATGAAATTGGTTGTAATGTGATAGTTACAACCGGAGGAACTGGACCTGCACATAGAGACGTTACTCCAGATGCAACCATTTCAGTTTGTGATAAAATACTAGATGGATTTGGTGAACAAATGAGAAGTATTTCATTGAAGTATGTCCCTACTGCAATTCTTTCTAGGCAAGTTGGAGGGATAAGAGGAAATTGTTTAATTTTTAATTTACCTGGACGTCCCAAAGCAATAAGGGAAACTATCGATGAAATTTGGAAGGCTGTACCTTATTGTGTAGACCTATTACAAGGACCTTATATCGATATGAATGATGAGGTCTGTAATTCATTTAGACCACCTAACTCTAGACGCAGATAGATAGAAGAGTTAATCGGATACCGTTGATTGGTACGTTTGAAAATTATGACCATCAATAGAGACCTGCTAATTTGTGGAGCGACAATGGTTCTTCCTGAACAAACAATTATTGGAGATTTAAGAATCAAAGATGGAAAAATTTCACAAATTTCCACCGATGTTGGTATAGAGCCAGAAGAGGGTGAACATTTTGTTGATGGAACCGGTCTACACTTATTGCCAGGATGTATTGATCCACAAGTTCATTTTAGAGATCCTGGGCAACCTGAAAAAGAAGATTTAGGAAGTGGCTCCGCTGCTGGTGTTAGTGGTGGTATCACTTCATTCCTAGATATGCCAAATAATGTTCCATCGATTACCAATCTTGAAGGAATGCAAGGTAAACTTGATACTGCTTCAAAAAAATGTGTGAGCAATTATGGATTCTTTATTGGCGCTACAGAAGATAATGTCGAAGATTTACAAGAAGTCGTAGGAACCAGAGATAACCCTATTGCAATTCCCGGTATTTGTGGAATCAAAATTTTCATGGGTGTTTCGACTGGTACTCTATTGGTTTCAGACAAAACTGCACTTGAAAGAATTTTTACCGAAACCGCTGGTTTAATCGCTGTTCATGCTGAAGATGAAGACCGCATGAATGAACGTAGAAAACTAGTAGAAGGGCGTACTGATGTAGCGGCACATGCATATTATAGAGATGATATTACTGCTTTATTAGCAACAAAATTATCTGTGGAATTAGCAATTAAAACCGGACATCGATTACATATTCTTCACTTGACCTCAGGTATTGAAGCGGATTATCTATCCGACTATTGTAATCTTCCATCCAAGACTGATCAACATCCGATCATTACTACCGAAGTTCTCCCACAACACCTAACATTTGACGAAACTGATGTCGATGAGAAAGGAGTTAGATTACAAATGAATCCACCAATTCGATATTCAGCAGATAGAGAGATTCTATGGACAAGATTGGTAGATGGAACCATCCAATGTATTGCAACTGATCATGCCCCACACACTCTAGAAGATAAGTCAAAAGGTTTCCCAAAGGCACCAAGTGGCATGCCCGGAGTGGAAACCTCTCTTGCGGTTATGTTAAATTATGTCAATCAAGGAAAGTGCTCAATAGAAGATGTTGTTCGTTGGATGTCAAGTAATGTCGCTGATTGCTATCAAATGATAGGAAAAGGTAGATTGGAAGAGGGCTATGATGGTGATATTGTTCTTGTCGACATGAGCCATAGTGCAACTGTCAAAGATGAAGATTGTTGGGCTAGAGTTGGTTGGAATCCTTTCGATGGCAGAGAGTTGGTTGGATGGCCTGTTCTAACAGTTGTAAATGGAACGCCTGTTTTCGAAAGGAACCAAATTACTGGTCAAAAGGGCAAACTTTTGGTCGAACCCGGAACAGTAGGTGAACCTATTTTGATGAGTCCCTGGAAATAAGAAAATGACCATTTTAGGCCCAAAAAATAGGAAATATGTTAAAAGTCTAGTTGATTTCAAAGTTTTGAGGAGACTTAAATGAGCGAAGGATTAGAAGAAACTCTTGGAAACGGATATCAACAGATAATTATTGGATTTATTGTATTCATTATTGGAGCAATATGGGGCGGAATACAAGCAGACGGAGACATGACTGCATCTGATGTTTACTGGCCAGCATTTACAATGTTAGCTGGTGCAATGATTACAATGTTAGGTATCTCATTTGGAACAGACCATGAAGATGATCGAACCAATGATTTGATGGATGCAATTAATGAATTAACTGCAAAAATGGATGCTTTAACAAGCAGCGATAAAGATAATTCAGAAGAATAATCATTCTAAATTATACAAGTTGGAGTATTTTTCTTCAACATAATTTAGGAAAGGTTCAGGGGATGGAGGCATTCCTGTAGCATTTTCTATCAATTCACTTGGAGTCCATTTACTACCTTCTTGATGAATTCTAGGTCTTAGCCAATCTAACAAACTTGACCAATCTCCAGATTCAATTATTGCATCTATGTCTCCCAAATCGTTAGACATTGCTTGTAGCAATTGAGAAGCATAAAGATTCCCAAGAGTATAGGTGGGGAAGTATCCAAATGCACCCATAGACCAATGTATATCTTGTAAACATCCCTTAGTGTCGTTGGGGACCTCTAATCCGAACCATTCTTCAAACATTGAATCCCAAAGTTTCGGTAAATCTTCAACTGCTAAATCCTCATTGAAAATTTTCTTCTCTATTTCATATCGCAGCATAACGTGAAGATTGTATGTGACCTCATCTGCTTCAACACGAATGAATCCAGGTGTGACACTATTAGCAATTTTGTTCAAATCTTCAGGAGTCCAATCTGGAGAATCGGGGAACTGTTGTTTGAACCAAGGTAAAGTTACATGCCAAAAAGATGGAGTTCGACCTATTTGATTTTCCCAAAAACGACTTTGTGATTCATGAACTCCCAATGAAACTGCATCTCCTCGAGGAGTAAACGAATGTTCTCGAGATAATCCTTGTTCATACAATGCATGACCTGTTTCATGCATTACAGCATACAAACAAGAAAATGGATCTTTCTCATCAAATCTAGTTGTAAAACGTGTATCTCCTGGCCAAAGCCCTGCTGAAAATGGATGTGTAGAAATATCCATTCTACCCCCTTCAAAATCAAAGCCCATCGCATTAGAAACCTTAGTACAAAATTCTGTTTGGCCCTCGATTGAGAATGTCATCTCTTCGGGTAATACTGGGTCTGGTTTGGTTTCTTTAGCCTTCATTATTTTTTGTAATAAAGGGACTAAACGTTGTTTTAATCCATCAAACAATGGGTCATAATCTTCAACTGTCATTCCAACTTCAAACTCATCCAATAAAACATCATACGAGGTTGTTTCAATACCGTAATATTCTATTTTCTGCTTCGTCATATCAATCAATTTTTGTAATTTAGGCCTGAATAAGTCGAAGTTAGATTCACTTCTGGCTTGTTGCCAAGCCAAAAGGGCTTCAGACTTGGTCTTTGCAAATTCTGCTACAAATTCAGACGGCAATTTACTCGCTTTTTCAAATCGTCTTTTTATTTCTTTAACATTAGATTTTTGATCCTGATTTAAACTTCCATCGTTGGATAATTTTTCTACCAATTCACCCAATTTTGGATCAGTAGTCCTTAGGTGTTGTTCTTTGGCAAGCCAAGACAAAATTTCCCCTCTAGATTGAGCTCCATTAGGTGGCATTATCGTTTCTTGGTCCCAACCTAAATGTCCTTGTAATGCTCCAATTTTATGAATATCTTTGACTCTGGAAATGAACTCTTCGTAATCATCCATATACTGCCCAAATACTACTCACTCATCAATACTTTCACATATTTCACTTTCAAAAAAAATATAATTTCGGCCACACATTCAAGACTAACCACCTATTCCGGATATCCATGGGCAAACCATCTAAAGCAAAAGATGGACAAAAACCCGATTTGGACGATGATGATTTAGTTGGTGTTATCGACTCAGTTATAAATAAATCATCGGAACAAAAAATTAATTCTGAATCCGTAAAAGAAGACCAAAATAGCGAACAATTACTTGCTATGAGTGCTAAAATGGTCGTAGAAACTTGTATGGACATACGCAGAGGAGAAAATGTCCTAATTGTGTGCGATCCTACAACTGGTGTAATAGGGCAAGCACTGCATGAAGCGATTACCGAACGCTCCGAAAGAGTTCTTCTTATTGTCATGCCAAAGGGCAGACATCATGGCGAAGAACCGCCAGCACCTGTCGCTAGTTTGATGAGACAACAACAAGTGATTTTAGCCCCAACCCGATATTCCCTAACACACACTCGTGCTATACGTCAAGCATTACGTGAAGGAGCTAGAGTTGCTACTATGCCAGGCATGACTGAAGAAATGTTCACTCATGGCGGAATGTCTGCTAATTTTAACGAAATTAAAAGAAAAATTAGTAATTTAGGGCCTTATCTAAGACGAAGACGAATAATAAATGTAAAGTCTGACAATGGAACTGACATCACATTTGAAGTTAATTGGAGAGAATGGAAATTAGATGATAATGGGATTTGTAATAGACCAAGAATGCTGACTAACTTACCAGCAGGTAAGGCATTTATCATGCCCCGTGAAGGTACTATGAATGGTAAGGTGATTATCGACGGTTCTTGGGATGCGACTCTTTTAGATGAAGAAATAGAACTAGAAATAGAAAATGGTATTGTTATTGATGTTAAAGGAGGCACTATAGCAGCTAATATTAGACAAGAGTTTGGAGAAGTGGCTAGAACGTTACGAACCAAAGAGCGTGAGAATGTTTGGACTGTTGCTGAATTCGGATTTGGAGTAAATGAACAAGCAAGATTGGGTGGTAATGTTCTAGAAGATGAAAAGAGGCTAGGGACATGTTATTTCGCAATTGGCGATAATACGGCACTTGGAGGTAACTCTTCAGTTGGAATACATATTCCAGGTGTGCTAAAGTCTCCTAGTGTTTGGTTGGATGATACACAAATATTGGATAATGGCAACTTTATCTTAGAACTTTGATTATCCTAAATTCTGCCCGCCACAAACTGGACAATATCGCCAGTGAGGGTCTAAACCAATGCCACAACCACGACATGAAACCCCAGAACGGATTGTCGGTTGAACTGGCTGGTTCCAATTATTTTGATTGATTGGTTGTGGTCTTTGTACTGGTTGGGGTTGGTTCATTGGTGTAGGATATACCGGTTGTTGATTCACTTGAGGTGTACGATTGATTGGTTGAGATTGTTGTGGTTGGACTATGTTTTGTTCTTGAACTGTTGGCGTTTCACGTTTGTTTACAGGTTTTCTAACTGGAGAAACGGGCCTGGGAAGTGATGCGACTTTTTCAGCAACTGGTGAAGATATAAATTCTGAAAGAGATACCTTTCCATCTTTATCAGTATCTGCCTGTGAGTGTAATTGTTCAGTTTCCTCACGTGAAAGACCTGTAGCCTGAGATAATTCTTCAACAGAAAGAGAACCATCATCGTCAGTGTCTGCTTCAATGAAATGTTCAGCAGCACTAACAAATATCTCAGGGTCAGGTTCAGGCTCAGGTTCAGGTTCAGGTTCAGGTTCAGGCNCTGGCTCNGGCTCAGGCACTGGTTCAGGCTCTGAATCAGTTTCTGTCTCTGAATTAATCGAAATATCAAATGCTCCATCAAAAGCATCCTGTGTCACCTTAGCAGCTTTCTTTTCAGTAACCGCTTGTTCAATTATTGCTTTTGGTTTGCTCTCAACTTCGATAGGTCTAGAAAAACTTGGCAATGGAACTGAATCTTTTAACTCCAAATTCTCTCTATCTACAGGTACAATAACATCACTGACTTGAGGTTCAATTTTCTTTTCCGGTTTCGGTATTGTTGTTTTTATTGGAGATGGAATTGAAACCTTTGAATGTGCCAAGTCAGGAATAGGAATTGCATGCCCAATGACATCCAATGAAGCATCTAACTGGTCTGCAATATCAATTAATTTTTGAATATTTAATGACGGATCTTCAAGTAAATTCTTCATGCCGAAATAATATTTCAGGACTTCGTTTTCTCCNCCCGTTTCTTGGCCAATTGCCAAAATTTTGAGAACCTTCATTGGGTCTGCAAGTCTTTTCAATGATTCATAATCCGGGTCAGATAAATTTGGTTTTGGATTNGGTGATTCTTGACCTAATGAGTCTGCAAGTCCTAAAAATGCCAACAATGGATCTGTAAAACTCATTAATCCCAAATGTCCTGAAACCAGATAGTATATTTCTCCACCCTCGCAATTCATTCTTTCACTAGCAGCTAAGAAATCAAAATCTCCAGGTAATAAAACAATATCTGATACTGTAGCAAAGAACTGTGTCAAAGCATTTGAAATATCCATTTCCATCAGCTGATGAACTATGTCAGATGACTCTGTAATACCGAAATAAGCTGAGGTTTCATCTACCTCAATTCCATCTGGTAACGAGGCGCCTTCTACTACTTCAGTTGACATAGACACACCTCACTAAATATTGCTGATTTCTCTTAATATGAAAATACATGGCTATAATCATAAACTTTCATCTGTTTTTTCCAAGGTTAATAATTGCCCTAGACTGTGGCGCATTCCAACCATTGCCTTGTAATTCCATCAGAATTTCTCGCTCTGAGCGTTTATCTTTGAAGGATTTAACAACCCACTCAATTGCAGTATCTCTATCTCCGGANTCAACTCCTTCAAAGATATCCATATCGACATCTAATTTTGCTTTACGGACTTTCTTTCCACCGACTTCATTCGATTTTATTCTCTTAGCCTTTTGAGGACCTCTCTTGGCTATTTCTAATCTTGAATTATTAGATGGTGGTGTATTTCGNGATTTAATTGGACCTTTTGAGTTTGAANTCTGAACACTTCTAGGGGGCCCTCTTGCAGGGATATTTCTTGGTGGCCCTCCAGAAGGTCCACCCACTGAAGTAGATTGGTTAGACCTAGAAGAACGTAAATCAGAAAGGAAACTCAAAGGCTCATTTTGAGATTCTTCATAATCTTCATCCTCATCATCATACCAATCATCATCGTCTTGCCTNCCACCAAGTAATGAAATTATGACAACCAGTCCAACTAAACTAGAAACACAAATTAGAATGAATACTAATATGTTCATTCCAAAGATTGTCACGCTCTCATCTGCACTATCTGAATCTTCTAATGGACAACCATCGATGTACCCGTCCTGACCTTTGGCTTGNGTAGGACAATTATCTAAACTATCTACAATACCATCTTCGTCGGTGTCTTTTTCATTGTCTGCACAACCATTGGAATCAACAAAATCTCTGTATGCAGATTTTGTATTGGGACATAGGTCTGGATTATTACCAGATTGATTATCTCCAAAACCATCGCCATCTATATCTCGCCACTGAGTTGGATCTGTGATGTTAAAGTCTCCTTGTCCATTTGGAGAAGCGAACCAATCTACTTGATTGGGATCAGACCAACCATCACCATCGCTATCGATACATCCGAGGCGATCCTCGAATGANGTCCCATTATCATTAATACAATCATCAGCATCGTTGCCTAGGATATTATCNCCAAAACCGTCACCATCTATATCGACCCACTGAGTTGAATCGTTCGGGAATGCATCATTGTTATCATCAGTNCCATCACCATCAGAATCGACACCTTCCAAAACACACCCTACACTGTCTACTGCAGCACCAAAATTGGTGTTTGGACATAAATCTATAGAATCTAGCACTCCGTCATTATCAGTATCTGTTTGTGTATCAGAACAACCTACACTATTTGCAGATTCACCTGATGGAGTATTTGGGCACTGGTCTTGGAAGTCAAATACTCCATCTCCGTCTAAATCAACTTCTTTCTGAGCTTGACTACAACCGACTGAATCAACTGATTCACCTTCAGGCGTTAGGCTACAAATATCTGCATCATTGAATACTCCATCGCCATCATCATCTATTTGATTTTGAGCACACCCGTTCAAATCTACCATAAGTCCTATATCAGTATCAGGGCATTGGTCTTCGTCATTTATGATGAAATCACCATCGTCATCATTATCATCAATAATTCGACAACCTAAACCTAGAGTACCATTTTCAACTCCTGACTGGAATGGACACTTATCGGCTTGATTGCCGAACTGTTGGTCACCAAATCCATCGCCATCAGTATCCTTCCATTGTGTTTCATCGAATGGAAATGCGTCTCCAGACTGATTTTCTCGAAGGCCTGTGATTGGATCGACATCAAAAGAGTAAATATCCATAAAACCATCTCCGTCGCTATCAAGACATCCGAAAAGAGGGTCACTCGAATTGCCGAATGTCAATGGGCACCCATCTAAATAAAATCCTACAGCATTAGTTCCGTTATAGAAAGAGGTGAAATTATCTGGGAATCCATCGCCATCAGTATCATTTACCACNGCTATGTTGTTTGGGAAAGCATCAGGGTTTGTCGCATTGATTGAACTGTTATCACCAAAACCATCGCCATCTGAATCTGCCCATTGAGTCGGATCAAANGGCCACAAATCTGCNCCATCAATCTCACCCCANCCNGGNNTAGGGTCAGAGTACCCATCGAAGTCAGAATCTANACAACCATTTCGATCGTATCTTGANGTNCCATAATCAAATCTACAACGATCTCCGCCNTCCAAATCNGANGTATTATCTCCAAATCCATCTCCGTCCCAATCTANNTATTGTTTCCAGTNATATGGGAANGCATCGCCAGGNTGAGCATTTGTATCATACCATGTTGTACAACAATCNGGNCCNTNATTATCTCCATAACCNTCNCCATCTGAATCGAAAACTTGCTTCCAATTATCAGAGAAAGCATCACCACTTCGGTATGAAATTTTATTATCTGACCAACCGTCTTGGTCTAAATCACCACATCCAGTCCTACCAAGCCATGAAAATCCTCTAATGTTATTACATGTGTCTACACTATCAGCATAAC
>PADF01000050.1 GCA_002702945.1 Methanobacteriota archaeon | reverse complement strand
CGAGTGGGTTTGCTGAAGTTGATGACCAACTGGAGCGCCGACCTGTTGCATCCTGCAGACCTTGCCCATGAAAACTGGGTGGTTTCAGAAGAAATCCGCTGGGGGGGGTTCAAATCCCTCTGCTCCCACCATAACAAATGATGAATATGTTGATGAGTGAGAGTTTATTGCTTGGTATGAGTGAGAGTCATGAAGCGTTTGATTGCATTTTTCCTTTTCACACTAATGTTAAGTCCAATTACAGGTTCTCTTACTCTAGATAAGCAAACAAATAGTGGTCAATGGTTTACAGTTGATCAGACCCAACAATCATGGCATCCTATTGGTTCAACCTTCGAAGTCCCTCAACAAATCGAACCATCTTGGGCAAATGACGAAACAGCTTGGTGGGAAAGTTCTTCCTTGGACCAAAACAACAACTATATTCACGATTCTATAGAATTAGAAACAGAACCGGTTGGTATGGCAATTTCTTATTCAGAGGAAGTCAATGACAGACATATACAGGACTTAGAATCTCTAGGTCTAGAAGTTCGAGATGTAATTGAAGCAGTTAATGGAGTTCTCATTGGCTTTGTTGACCCTGAACTTGCAACAACAATTGTATCATTGGAAGATGTAGTTATGGTCCATAGATATGGTAATGTCATATTTTATGGTGATGTTCAAACTCAAAACGTCAAGGCAAGAAATTCTTCAATTTATCCAAACGGGGCTTGGGATTTCGGCGTTACTGGAAAAGGAGTAAATATTGCAATGGTCGATACTGGAGTAGACAATGAGCACCCGGGTCTAAATGAAAAATTCGTTGCAGGTTACGATCCAGTTTGTTATATGCATACAGACGTACCTAGATGTATTCTTGCTGGTACAGGTGCTAGACAAGATGATGGTTCATTTGACCCAGATGACGGCAATCAACACGGTACAGCATGCATAGGTATGTCTTCAGCAACTGGTTTGGAAGCAGATGGTAGTCAAAGTGAATTTTATGGTTCCGCACCAGATTCGTCTTTAGTAGATGTTAGAATCGGTACTGATGTTGGAGCCGGTCCATTCGAAAATTATCTTATTGAACAAGAAGCATATGAATCCGCTATGAACGGATTACAATGGATTATCGATAACAAAGATACGGCTTGGGAAGGGGTTGATGAAAGTCTGCATGGAATAGACATTATATCACTTTCTTGGGGAATTACTTCACATGAAGATGGTGGTTCAGACGGTACAGATATGCATAGTATGATTCTTGATGTTGCTATGGAAGAAGGAGTTGTAGTAAGTGTTGCTGCAGGTAATGATGGTCCAAGTAATGATGGATTATCCGGAATGGGTTCATCCTCGTTATCTATTACTGTTGGAGCATCAGATGATGGAAATACAATTACAAGAGACGATGATACAGTTGCTTCTTACTCCTCACGAGGTCCAAGAAGAGATAATGGAGATAGTAATCCTCTTAATGAACTAAAGCCAGAAATTTCCGCTCCAGGTACAAATATTATCCAAGCAGAAGGTTGTGTAACTTCCGGAGGATGTAGTAATTCAGCAGGCGGGGATGCTTCTGCAAATACATACACTAGCAGAGGTTCAGGTACATCTTATGCTACTCCTTCAGTCTCAGGGATATTGGCATTGATGATTGAGGCAAATGAAGACCTTAGCCCGGATGAGATGAAGGAAATCATCAAATTTACTGCGGAGAGAAAGGGAGAGCCAACTCAACCCGAAGTAGATCCATTTTGGAATAGAGATTTTGGATGGGGTCTTATTGATGCTTATGAGGCGACAAAACTTGCAATTCAATTGAAAGAGCAAAACCTAACTGGAGAAATCGACGTGTACAATCAAGTCCATGCAACATTACCAACTGCTTCGAATAATACCTCGGATATGGATTCAAGTATGTATGTAATTACAGGAACAGCATGGAATCAAATGGGTTCAGTTAATGCTGTGGAATATCGTATTGATGGTGGTGAATGGATGAGTGCATCTTTTAATCAATCTGAAACTCCTCTTGGGCCACTAGAAAGATTTGACTGGACAATTGGTATTGACTTAGATAAACTTCCTGAAAGAGATGTTGTAATAGAAATTCGTGGATTAAGTGATGACGGTCAATCTCTTCCAATTATGATTACAGTCCAAGGAAATGGCATTACTGATAGTTCTTCAATGGGTTCCAACACACTCATCCTTGTTGCGAGTTCCATGCTTGTTGTATTAATTTTGATGTTGTTATTTAATTCTAAAACAGAAAAGCCATCACTACTTATTGCAACTTCGGATGAGACCATTGAGGAAGCACTAGAAAAGGACTATGAAATGGCTTTAGTTATTGATGCCGAATTAGTCGAAGATAAGAAAAACTAGGTTGTGAATATTTGAGAACATTTAGCGATAGAGCATTATCTATTCAACCAACTGGTGTGCGTAAGATGTTTGATCTAGCTGGAGATGATGTAATTTCATTTGGTTTAGGCGAACCAGATTTTCAACCTCCTAGGCAAGCAATTGATGCGTTTTACAATGCAATGTTAGAGGGACATAACAAATACACAACTACTGCAGGTCTACCTCCACTTAGAGAAAAGATTGCCCAATCTTGGAATGAATATCAAACTGGTATGACTTCTGATAATGTTTGTATTACTATGTCAGGAACCAATGCGCTGCTAAATATTTTTTTGACCTTGGTTAATCCTGGTGATAATGTCCTTCTTCCCGAACCTTACTTTCCTCTATATGGGCCAGATGTTTCTATTTCAGGTGGAGAGGCCAAATATTATCCATGTAAGTTTGACCATGAATTCATCCCTCAAGTTGAAGAACTGGAAAAATTGGTTGACAAAAATACAGTAGCTATATTGTATAATTTTCCTAGTAATCCTACAGGCGGTACTTTAGACGAAAATCAAAGAAATGATTTACTTGAGTTTGCAAAGAAACACGATTTATGGATTATTTCGGATGAAGTATATGATCGTATAGTATTCGAAGGAAAACACGTGTCTTTTATGGGTACGGGATATGAAAAAACATTGTTAGTGAACTCATTTTCCAAAACCTTCGCTATGACTGGGTGGAGAATTGGTTATATCATTTCTACAAATTTAGAGGCTATGGCTCAAATAATAAAAATGCAATATTACATTACAGCATGTTCTAATGATGCAATGCAGTATGCCGTTCTCGAAGCAATGAATGAAGCAGCAGATTATCCAGATGTTATCGCTAAAGAATTCAAGGAACGATGTGATTTAATCGTAGAGCGACTAAATTCTATGCCTGGAGTACAATGTCACAAGCCAAAAGGTGCGATTTATGTATTTCCAAAAATTCAAGTTAAGGGTTTTAACTCAGAAGAACTTGCTTTAGAGATTCTCAAAGATGGAGTTCTTTGTTCACCAGGTTCGGCCTTTGGGCCATCTGGAGAAGGTCATTTGAGATTTGCTTATACAATATCCAAAGATGAGATTTCCAAGGGAATGGATAAGTTACAATATACTTTAGATAGACTGAATAGAAAATAATGTGATATTATGTCAATAATTTCCTCAACTATGTATTTTCTAGCGGGGTTTGTTATTGCCTTTATATTTCCACGTCTACCTGGTATTCTAATTACTAGGGGAAAAGGATTCAATACTAATTTTCCACCTCACCCAGAACCAATACCTCTCTCTAGTTATCTTACACAGAGAATTCTTCACATGAGGATGTTTTACTGGCTTGGTTTAATGGTTAGCATCGTTCCTCTCGCATTTGGCCTTGTTTCAGTTAGATGGGGTAATGTTCCTTTCGGATTCGGTTTGTGGATCTCCTCTGGATGGTTTCTAATTTCTCGTTTGCAAGTTTTTATCGGTGGTCCTAAGCCTCCTTGGACTTTAGAAATGGCTGAGAAAATACAGTTGGTTATCAATGAAAGTAAGTCCGAATCAAAATGTTGTGATTATCCATCTCCAACTTGGATGTTGAGTGGAATCTATTGTACCTCTTGTGACAAGAAATTGGAAGATTTATTTAGGCCTGATTTAGGTCGTAAAAGGAGTGATGGATTTTTGATGGGCACGATTAGATTACTTTCGACTGATGGCTATCCTATATTTGATTCTAGAGATTTTAAATCACCTTCTAAAATTGGTGATTCGGAAGAATAAATTTTAGATTAAAAATACATTGATGGCTCAAATTTTCAGAGTAATCTTTGTCAATAGAGTAAACTCCCGTAATATTATGGGGCGTTATTCGAGAAGAAAACCGATGAGCGCCAGAATATGGCTAACATTCATAGCGATGTGCCAGGTTTTTCTTACTCCATTAGTTGCTTTTTCATTGACATATTTTATAAAATTTGATTTTTCAGATGATAATTTCACCATGTCTTTTGATAAAGAAATGATGCCTTGGATTGGTTCAGCATCATTGATTTATGGTATGATTGCATTACTATTGGCATTAATCTTGGGAGGATTTACTCCCGTTTCAGTAGTTGAAAAGGGAGGTTGGAGGAAATTTTTTGGTTTTTCTAGATCGCCAGGTAGCGCAGCAGAAAGACGTTCATCTAGACTAAAATATTCCAAATCACCCCATGGACAGATTTCAGTTCTAGCTCACAATCGATGGTTGGACGGTCATTCAATAATTTCTACGCATGGAGGCCTTATTCTTTTGGCAGTTCCTTTCCAAGTAATGTTGGCTACAATTCCTCTAGCTATGGTTTTAATCACTCCAGATTGGTTATTGCATGAAAACAGGAAATTAGAATTAGCCTTAATCTTATACTTGGCGATTTTGATGATTATAATGAAGTACTTTCCATTACTTGCTAAGCGTTATATTGGTATAGCTTCATTCACTAGGAAGTGGTTGATTTCAATGACTAAGATTTCCTGGTTGGCTCCAGTTTTAATTCTATGGTTGATGGGAAGAATCGCAAGTGTTGTGGTGATTGGATGGCTAGGTTCAGATTTAGAACTAAACATTGATTTAGAAAAAACCTTTTTCCAATCTACACTGGATATTGGCTATGTGCCAGAAACCTCCTTCCTAGATCTAATCGCTGCATTAGCAGTTATTCCCCTTGCAACTTTTACTACTCTTGCAGTTTTAGGGGCGGGTTCAGGTGAACCTCCTGAATGGATGCTTGAAGTTCAAAAAGATGAAAATAAAAAAGAAATCGATGAGTCATCATCTCCTAGTAGTTTGGTAATCAAAGGTGCACAAACTATTGCTGCTGCTAGTATGGCGGCTGTTAACAAAGTGTCAGTTGTTGATTCTCCTCAAGAAAATTTAGATGAACAATTAGAACTACAAAATGTTGAAAATGATTCATTTGAACAACCCATAAGTGATGACTTTGAAGAAAACAATGCAATTGAAAGCAATGACGATTCAAATTTATTTGATCCAAACTTATTCTTCAGTGACGATACAATTGAAAAAATTGAACCTTCCTATGATGAGCCTTCAATTTCCGGATTAGAGAAATAATCGTAATAAATGATAATAATCAAAGGCTCAATAATCAATGAAGTTCATATGTCGAATACATATCGCGTTAATGTTGATGCTGATGCGCCGCCTAACTTCTTTGACTCTAGTCACTCTTTTTTTACTCAGTTCGCTTTCTGCTTTTTATGCCCCTCCTGCCGAGGCAGCATCATCTAGGGGAGGCTCAAAGGATGATTTCAGTATCTTTAGTATTGTAGTTGGTAATCAATCGGTTGGTCCTGAGCAGTGGGTTCAGCCTGATGGTTCTGTTATGGATTATGTAATGCAAGGTGATAGATTAGAAGTTGAGATTAAAGTTTTTAGAGATGGACAACCAACATCTCCTCCAAAACAAACTCAGGCTAAATTGGAGATAGTTCACCCTATTGGGTTTGTAATTGAGACTTTTTATTGGGTTACTGGCGATATGGCAGGACAGGCTAAAGATACTAATGTGATTCTTTGGACTGCAGATGAAGCACACTCAATATTGAATACTACTACCAATGAGCTGACAGGAGGAATAATTCTTAGAGCATCTGTTAACTTTACTTCCGATGACCGAAATGATAACGATATCAAATCGAAAGTAGTTCCAGTAGCTATATCTAAGGATATTTTTGACGGTACTGCATCTGGTTCATCTGAAACTTTCCGCTCCGCTAGGTATCCAGTAGGCGGAGGAGATGCAACTGCTATTGGGTCATGGTCTGAAGATACATCTGGTGGTGCGATAGGTAACTCTCACTGGAGAATGTCTACCTCTGGTAACACCTATCCATCTAGTGCTTTTGATAGATTGGTTCAATCCTACTTTGCTTCTAATCAAGGTGTTTGTCAACAAGTAGGTGATCAGTTAGATGTGGGGATGTCAAATCAATATGGAATTCCCGTTTGTCGAACATTATTCCAATCGACAAACTATATTTCTTCACAAATTCATGTTCAAGCATGGGGTACAATGGGTGCTGGTGATGCAGCGTATCTAGAGTTCTGGAGAAATAATGGAAACTTTTCTGACGCAATGTCATCAGTTCATTGGGACTTAGCTAACGGTAATCCAAGTCCTGCGCCTAATCAATGGAAGAACTTCTCTTGGGACCCACAAGATGTTTGGTCTCAAATTCCAACTTTAGCTAACCCAGATTTGTTTTTGGGAGGTAACTCATGGACATTTGGTTTAGTATTCAAATCTGATAGTTCCGGAGCAACCCAAGGTATGCATTTTGATGACTTCATACAATTTGGCGTATCAAAAGTTGACAATTACACTCTTACAGCAGATTGCGACGACCCATCTAATGGATTTGATGGATACCCTAGTGGACTTCTTTCTTGGAAGTGTATGGTTACTAATAATGGATACAAGAATGTCCAGTTTAAAGCTGAAACTAGTGTAAGTAATGAAAGTTGGATGAATCCTATGAATCCTCAACTAAGACTGGATACAGACAATCCTAATGATAATGATTTCAATGTTGTAATACCGCCTATTGGACCAGGTGAGACTACAGAAGTCTGGGCCAACCTCTCTATACCTCCAGGCACGGATGTACAACAGCAAACCTGGGATCTTTGGTTTACTGATGCAAGCAGCCAAAATAGTGGCGAGAAAGCTAGAGTATCAACAACAATTTCAATTCAATCGCAGTATAGTGTATCTTTAACCTCAACTACAAGTCTTAATGCTTTGACTTTGAATCCGGGAGAATCTGGAATTATTCCGTTTAAGTTTACCAACACAGGAAATCTTGATGCAACATTCATACTAACAACATCTTTTTCTCGAGATGGATGGACAGGTGTCATTTATGATGATACAGATTCCGTCATCACCTCCAAGTTCTTACCTAAAGGTCAGCATGTAGATCTGATTCTCAATGTCACCGCTGATTCACAAGCAGTACCTGAATTGGTATCTTCACTAATTAGAGCAACTAGGACAAGTGGTGAAATTGTTGGAGTTACGACTATGTCTAGGAATATTGAAGTTCCTATTCTGAAAGATTTTGCTTTATCTGCTGATACTGCTATTTTCTCTAATCAGGGCGGCAGGGAATTTATCGAAGGTTATGCAAATGGTAATTCAAAGTTAATTTTGATGTCTTTGACAAATAATGGAAATAGCCAAGAATCATACGAAATAAGTGTTGTAAACTCTATTTTCTTGTTGGGTGCATATGTGGATGAATCTGAGAAATCAACACCATTGATGGCAGAGTGGGGAGAGACATACAATTTCTTCCTTCATTTGCCAATGTCGGTTGGAATAGAGCCTGGATTTTATGATGTTAGAGTCATTGCTACGAATGTAGATGACCCTAGTGTTAAAATCACTTATACCATTGAAGTTGATATTCTAGATACTGCTGCTGTAGCAGTTGAGACTAGAGAGTCTGAGCAATCATATATCCCTGGAGATATTGCTCAAACAATGACTTTTGAAGTTAATAATAATGGAAATTTAGATGATTCTTTCTCTATGTCGATGAATATTCCAAATGGCATGAATGCTGAATTTACTAATCTTGTAGGACAAGATCAAACACCAATAATTCCTAGTGGCGCTAGTTACAATGTTTCAGTTCTATTTTCTTTTGAAACTGGAACCAGCGGTAATCTAGAACTAGATGTCATTGCAGTGAGTAATTTTGAATCATCGGTAACTGCTACAGGTGGTTCATCTTATTTGGTTGGTAGTCAGAATGAGTGGGTCAAGATACTTCCCTCTCCGCAAGTAGTCATCGACTCTTGGGAAGAGGAAGTTGAAATTTCAGTACAAGTTCGAAATCAATACTCAACTGCTCAATCTATAGTTATGGATATCGATGAAGGAGATTCAAAGAACTGGATTAAATCCAGAATCACTAATTCTGACCTACAGTTTGTTTTGGGAGTAGAAGAGGTAAGAACTGTAGTAATCACGTTTGAAGTTACTGAAACAACATTGTTAAACCTTCAAAATGAGACTTTCCTAACTGAAATTACACTTTGGGCTCGTTCAGAGACAGTAAGTGATGCTGCCCAATCCACAATCCAGATTCAGTTAAGAAAAATCGCTACTGAATCCGATGATTCAGCTGATTCCTCTATTGATATTACAGATGCACTAACATGGGTTGGATTCATCACTGTAATGATTATTGGAATTATTGCATTGGTTAGAATTTTGAAGAATACTGGCCAAGAAGAAGATGATTATGGTGGATGGGGTGATGACGGCTACCAAGATAGTCTTTCAGCTACCTACGGAGCAGTAAAATCAGCTCCTGTAATTCCTTCAACTCCGCCTTCTTCCATGCCTCCAGCCCCAGCTCCTGTAGCGGCACTTGAACCAACTCCAGTTGCAGCCCCAGCCCCAGCTCCAGAACCAGTTCAGCCAACAGTCTCCGCAGGTCCACCACTACCTGAAACTGGATTGCCAGAAGGTTGGTCAATGGATCAATGGAATGCATATGGCAATCAATGGCTAGAGCAATATGGCAAGTGATTTTTGAGATATTTTTCAAATTATTTTAAGCGCAGGGTTCAAGGCTTCCGCTCCCTCGCCGTGTATTAGGGGCATTATTATGTATGGTAATGGACAAGCACCAATATTTATTCTAAAAGATGGAACGCAAAGAACAAGAGGTCGAACTGCTCAATCAAATAATATTGCAGCAGCCAAAGCTGTTTCTGATGCAGTAAGGTCGACACTTGGTCCTAAAGGAATGGACAAAATGTTGGTAGATTCCATGGGCGACGTAGTAATAACAAACGATGGGGCGACTATTCTCAAAGAAATGGATATAGAACACCCAGCTGCTAAAATGATAATAGAGGTTGCAAAAACTCAAGAGCAACATTGCTTTGACGGCACCACTACTGCAGTTGTTCTTTCTGGTGAGTTATTGAAGAGAAGTGAAGACTTGATTGAACAAAACGTTCACCCAACTGTAATTTGTGAAGGATTTAGATTAGCAGCTGAAAAAGCAGTTGGATTACTTGATAGTCATGGTATTGAAACCAATAATGACGATTCTGTTTTGATGGAAGTTGCAAAAACCGCACTAACTGGGAAATCTGCTGGTGCAGTAAAATCATTCATGGCTGACATTTGTGTTCGCTCAGTTAATGCAGTTGGGGTAGTTGACGGAACTCAGAGATTGGTCGACTTATCAGATATTAAAGTGGAAAAGAGACAAGGTGGCTCAATCAAAGACTCTTCATTAATCGATGGTATAATCTTAGATAAAGAGAGAGTCCATGCAGGAATGCCTCGTTCAATCAAGGATGCTAGGATTGCATTAGTTAACTCAGCAATAGAAGTAAAGAAGACAGAAGTTGATGCTAAAATTCAAATTACTGACCCTAATCAACTTTCTAAATTTCTTGAGGAAGAAGAAAATTACATTAAAGGTCTAGTAGAGAAAATTCAAAATTCAGGAGCAAATGTTCTGATATGTCAAAAAGGCATTGATGAACTGGCACAACATTACATGGCAAAATCAGGTATTTTTGCTATTAGACGTGCTAAAAAATCCGACATGGAAGCACTCTCAAAAGCAACTAGTGGAAGCATTGTTACCAATTTAGACGATTTAACCAAGGATGACCTTGGTCACGCTGAGAGGGTTGAAGAGAAGAAAATAGGTGAATCAGAAATGACTTTTATTACAGGTTGCCCTGAGGCAAAATCAGTTTCTGTTCTACTGCGCGGAGGAACTGAACACGTAGTAGATGAGATTAGAAGAGCGTTTGACGATGCAGTTGGAGTTGTTTCAGTTGCATGGGAAGATGGAGCTGTTCTAACAGGAGGAGGAAGTGTACTTGCTGCTTTATCTCGCGATTTGAGAACTTATGCTGAAACCGTTGGTGGTAGAGAACAAATGGCCATTGAAGCATTTGCATCCGCCCTAGAAATTGTACCTAGGACATTAGCTGAGAATGCTGGACTAGATCCTGTAACCACTTTGATTGAACTAAGAAAGGCACATGCTGATGGACAAAGCCATGCTGGAATCAATGTTTATGAAGGCGGAGTAGTCGATATGAAAGGGGCAAATGTTGTTGAACCAATGCGAGTTGTCGAACAGGCTATCCAATCTGCTACAGAAACTGCAATTATGATTTTAAGAATCGATGATGTAATCTCATCCAAAGGAGTCTCCATGGGGGATGAAATGGGTGATATGGGCGATTTCCATATGTGATTTCGCTTTAGTAGAATAGTTCTTCTTAGAGGCCATCAATTAGAGGTAAACAAGCAACCTTCAAAGACTACGGCCGCTAGGGTCTGTCAGTGCTTAGTGCTAGGTGAGTCTATGACAGTAATAGCAAAAGTTTGGATTGAAGATGATTGCATCACTTGTGATGCTTGTCAAGATGTTGCTCCGGAAGTATTTATCGTCACTGAAGACTCTTCGCAAATACTTGCTGCAGTTAGAACTGATGGTACACTTGACCGTAATTTAGGTAAATCTCCGCTATCAGGTACATTCGGAACTGATTATGGTGATATCATAATTGAAGCAGCAGAAGCTTGTCCTGTAGAGATTATCAAGTACGAGACAGTTTCTGATGCAGTAGAGGAAGAAGTTGCGGTTGTAGAGACTGTAGAAGTTACTGCAGAACCAGTTGCTGCTGCAGTAGCATCTGTATCAGGCGCTGGTAGCGAGGCTTTAGCTGCATTGATGGAAGGCGACCGCTCATTGGCCATCCTTTTTGGTTCTCAAACTGGTAACGCTGCAGGGTTAGCGGAAAAAACTGCTAAATTAGCCCAAAACTATGGTTTGGTTCCAACTGTTTACGACATGGATGGCTTTGACACATCGACTCTTGCTAATCATAAGAGGACTCTAATCATTACATCTACTTGGGGCGAAGGTGAAATGCCTGATAATGCTGAATCACTTTGGCAGTCTGTAAGTTCTCAATCCCCTTCTTTAAGCGGGGTAAATTTCAGTGTCTGTGCAATTGGAGATACAGCATACGATGAATTCTGTAAAGCAGGTCTTGATTGGGATTCAAAATACGAATCACTTGGTGGCAGTAGAGTCCACTCCATCCAATTGTGTGATGTTGACTTTGATCCTCCTTGGGCAGTTTGGGTTGCTGAAGCATTGCCGAGAATTGCTTGTGTTGATTCATCTGGTACTCTGCAAATAGAGTTACTTGATGAGATGATTGCTTATGGAACCAGTGGTGATGAAGAGGTTGCTTCAGGTGACTTCGCACCAGGCTTAATTGATAAAACAGAATTACAAGTTACCTTGGAACTTTTCCGATATTGTCCAGCAACTTCTGAATCCGGATGGGATGTAGTAGAATGTTCAGTACCATCGAATGCCTCAATTCAAGATTTATTATTTGCTGTAAAAAATGATATCGATGGTAGTTTTTCATTTAGAGAAGGAAATGGTACAGGCAGTTCTACTTCTGGCTTGAGAGTCAATAATCGTCTAGTTTTAGCAGACATAGCATCAGTTTCACAATTAGTCAGTAGTACTGGAAGATTAAAGATTGAGCCACTTTCTGGTTATCCAATAATTAGAGACTTAGTAGTTGATTACTCAAAGTTTGAAGAGAATCGTTCCAAAGTTAAGCCTTGGATGACTTCAGAACCTAGAGATGGCGAATATCTAATCAACGGTTCAGCTATAGGTACTATGACTTCTGAAGAAGCATTGACTCTTCACACTGTTAACGATGTAGGGTCACTATATTTGGTACATTCAATGTCAGATACTGCTACTTATGATTCGAAATACGAAGGTCCAGGAGTTCACTTACAAAGATGGAACAGAGTGATTGATCCACGTTCTGGAAAGAAATACAAGGACTCTCTAATCTCTTCTCTAAACAGTGCCACTGGAGTTTGGGGCGAAGCCGATTTAGCATCGATTTCTCGATATGGAATAGAAGGTAAAACTGCAGCAAAAGGCCTCAATAGTGTTCGTTCATATATACTAAATCAAACTAATTACAGTGGCCCTCATGGAAGACTGGTAAAGTGGTATGGAAGGAGCGTCAAATGGACAGGTAATTTGAATGAAACAACTCTTTACCGTCAAGTTCTAGGTCCTATTGGATTAATTAGTAACGTTTTTGATGGTGTTTCAGCAAGAATGGTCTTAGGTTTTACAAGAAATGGTACACCTCCATTTAGAAGTCTGCAAGCACTACTTCTCCCACCCGCTGGAATCGGAAAGATTCCAAATATGTTCAATAAAAAGGTGAAAGACCATCATCAAGTTGTAGGATTGTTCAATGAAATCGACCAGCGATTCTGAGGTGTTAACGTGGCTAAAATTGCATACTATCCCGGCAATGTTGCCAGAGCAGCATCTGTAGAGGTTGAAGACTGTATCCAGCCATTGTGTAAATCCTTAGGTATAGAATTGATTGAGATTCCTAAGGCAAGCAGTGATGGTGGAAATATCATTAGTCAAGCCTCACCAAAACTACAACATGCATTAGTTGCTCGTAATCTTGCACTTGCTGAACAAAAAGGCCTAGATGTAATGACAACTTGCGCTACTAGTCATAGTATAATGTGTGATACGATTGAAGATTTGAAATCTGATCCAATATATACTGCACAATTGAATAATTTAATTGCACGTTCAACTGGTTTTGAATATTCTGGCGAAGCATCTTCATGGCATCTTTTACATTATTTAGTAGAGGAAGTAGGGCTTGAAAAAATAACAGATGCAGTGGTCAACCCTGTTAGACTAAATGTAGCTTCTTACTATGGACCATACATGCAAAAAGAAGGCTCTTGTTCGGGTGATGATCCATTTATGCCAACCTACATGGAGCAATTGATTATTGCATTAGGCGGTACACCGGTGGAATATGATTTGAAATGCCAAAGTGTTGGGGCACCTTCGGTATTAACATTAGAAAAACCTGTAATGTCTCTGATATCATCGGTAATTTCAGATGCCAAGAGTAATGGTGCTGAAGTGATTGTTAGTGCTTGTACAATTTCACATGCGAACCTAGATTCTTACCAAACTAAAGCGGGAAAAAAGACTAACAAAAATACTAGTATTCCAATAATGCATCTTGCTGAATTAGTTGCTTTTGCTCTAGGGCACTATCCTGATAGATTTGCCCAATTAAGGACAAGAGCCAAATTAATCGGTGGATGAACTAATCTTGTTCTGATTGTTGAATGATTTTTTCAATAATTGTATTATCGATTCCTTCAATTTTGATTAACTCACTTCTTGAAGCGGTAAAAATCTTCACAATAGTGCCAAAACCATCTAGTAGAATTGATGCAATATCTTGTTCAACTCCTATAAGCGATGATATCAAATCTATATTNAACCTCTCAAAATCTAATTTCCACTTTTCTATTAGTGGTGATTGGTGAGAATCATCATTGATTAAAGAATTAATTTCATTTCTAGCCGCTTCGACTTTCGAATCAATTTCTTTTTCATCAAATGGTTCAGTATATGTTTTTTCTATAATTTCAGTTAAATCTTCTCTCTTGGTGGCAATCGAAATAAAATGGGCAGATTCCAAAGTATTTTTTGTCATCATTACCGGAATTCCAATGTCCAGAGTTATGTGAGCCATTGCTCCTAAAACAGCATTTGGATGAACTGAACTTCCAACTTCACCTAATTCGATCAGTAATAGTGGATTAGAACAAATATGAACTAATTTATGACACTGTTTCATTAATCGNCCATCAACTAAAGAGTTTAACAAATCACGAGATGTTTTTCTTTCAATAATTACTTGTTCAGAGATCTTTATATCTCCACAATCGAGATGCTGAAATTCAATTTCAAACCCCATACTTCTAAGATATGCTGCTAGTGTTGAAGAAGACTCACGATGGTCGAGAATTATTGTTTTATCTATTTCTTCAACTAATTCTTCAATTACTTTTTGAGCAGCACNGGATAATTTTTCTTCTTTTTCTCTATGTGAAATAGCATCTTCAGTCTTTTCCCCAATGGTTTGAGATTTATCAAAAAATGAATCTAATCCAGTTTGATTTCTTGGCCTTATGTCGCTTGGTTTTAGAATTATTTGCTCATCATTATCATCAGTAAAATCTTCTTTTTGTTTNATGGATGAATCATTTACGATAGGAATGTTTGTCAATAATCGATCAATTTCTGTTTCCAAGAACTCATGTGAATCAATACTGTTGCCACTATCGGTTTTTACCTTAAAATTGACCAATACATCATTGGTTGCAGCAGGCCTTCTTGGAAGCCTGCCACGCTTCTGAATGGTATCCAATAGAGTATACATTCTTTCTTCTCTGATTTTTGCAGCAGAATGAACGAATTCATCTCTNGTATTTTTAGTAATCAATGTCTTTACAGTTCCATCCGACTGTCTAGCAGTACGACCTCGTCGTTGAATTGCTCTAATTGCACTAGGAACTGGCTCATATAAAATTACCAAATCCGCAGAGGGAACATCTAACCCCTCTTCACCAACAGAAGTTGCAACTAGGACATTTATTTCCCCCTCACGAAATTTTCTNAACTGTTCTAATTGTTGTCTTTGAGTCATACCTTTCCTCTTTCCTCTTGACGATTGACCAATGAATTTATCAACATTCAAATTTTCTATAGAACCAAGTACATCGAGTAAATTTTCTACTGTGTCTCGATATTCAGTGAAAATAAGTATTTTACTTTCAGGATTATGATTTAATTGTGCTATTGACATTTCTTTAACTTTCGAGGTCTTAGGATGTAATTCAGATAAATCTCTAGCGCCAATTCTAAAATCATGAATCGGTTTTAATGATACAAAACGATTCGTACCTCTCTCTCCACTTCTTCCATCTTCTTCTGCTCTAGATAGATAACTCAATGCTGATTTGAGTCCTTGAGTTTTCAACAGATCAATTAGTAGATGCATTCTTCTAAGATCTGAAATTCTTCTTGCNGCATCATAACCTCTTGCATCGCGACGTTGTATGGCTGCACTTGCACTCCTTTGAGCATCCTCGATAATTCTTGACGTCAGGTGTTTGGTAGGTGCTAGAAAACCCATTCTTTGTAACCGTTCTACTTCTTCATTTTGGTGGTGTTGCAGAGGGAAAATCAATGTCAATAACTCATCAGGGAGCTCTATTCTAATTGGCTCATTATGTAATTCAACACCATATGGCTTCAGTAACGGCTCTTCTCTTCTAGAAACATCTAATCTTTCAATTCCAAGTCTGCTAGCAACCTCCAAAATATTTCTCTCATTTGAACCTGGGCTTGCGGTAGCTGCTAGGACAATTGCATCAGGTTTTGCATTGAGGTATAAATCTCCTACTTGGGCATAAGCATGATTTCCAGTAGCATGGTGAGCCTCATCGACAATTAGTAATGATACCTCNGATAAATCGATAGTTCCGCTTTGAGCATCATTGCGAATTACCTGTGAGGTNGCCATTATTATTTTTGAACTNCGCCATATTGCAGGTCGATTTTTAGGAGCAATTTCTCCAGTGTATCTAGAAATTTCATTATTGTCTAACTTGATCATTTCTTTAGCCATTCTTTCCTGTTGTTCTACAAGACCTGTTGTTGGTGCTATGAGTAGAATTTTACCTTCATNCTTTAATAAAAATTCAGCCATTGCCATCCATTCTACAGCAGTTTTTCCAAATCCAGTTGGCATTACCATNAGGCTGGAAGATGTCAGCGCACTTCTCAGNGAGCGTATTTGGTAAGCACGAGCTTCAACACCATCATTCAAGAATGGATGAACAATGGTTGGCATATANTAGCGTTTTAGTCGAGGGTTCAAAAGGATGATGTAGGNAAAAATCCGTTAAAANAGTACAAAAATTTAATCAAAAAGCATTGATTTAGAGATNGCATAAACCGAGTTACGCAAACCCAATCATGACCGAACCACTCATATACGGGAGGTAAGTCGGATGGATGCTCAAAGGTGAGTAGCCAGACATACAGGGCCATCCCCCGAGGACCCCTTTAGTCNCATTCCGGGTTCGCCGGAATGGGGCGCAGTGTCACGGCTTCTCTCAACCTGAAAGCCCTCGTACGCCCCCTTCGGTGGGGCCAATTCGTTGTATAAACACAGGAGGAATCCGACATGGCAAAGAGAAGTCACCCACGAAGAGGATCTATGGCGTTCAGCCCGCGTAAGCGTGCTAGTCGACCATTTGGACATGTAAAATCGTGGCCTACAACCGATGCGAGCGAAGTTAGAGTACAGGGATTTGCCGGCTGGAAAGCTGGTATGACCCATATTCTTTCTCGTGATTTGAACCCTAGAAGCCCATCTGCTGGACAAGAAGTAAGAGTTCCTGTGACAGTAGTTGAGTGTCCAAAAATGAGAATACTTGGCGTNAGAGGNTACCAAATGACTCCTTATGGCAAGCAAGCCGTTGGAGAAGCATGGGCNGATTCAGATAAAATCGNAGAAGCATTTAGTGAACTATTCAAGAGNCTTCCTGAGAGAAAAGAGCATGACTCTGANAAGCACTTTGCTAATTTAGAATCCGCTGACNTGTGNGAAGTCCGTCTAATCGTTGCAACTCAACCNNGCGAAGTTTCCGGCGTACCTACAAAGGTACCAGATGTTATGGAAATGGGTCTTGATGGAGGATCAATGTCTGACCAACTCACATTTGCTAAAGAAAAACTAGGTGAAGAGTATTCCTTTGCGGATTCCTTTGATGAAGGTGGACTCACCGATATTGTAGCAGTAACCAAGGGTTATGGCTGGCAAGGTGTTATCAAAAGGTTTGGAGGAAAACTTCAATCTCACAAAAACTCAAAGAAGCGACGTCAACATGGTAACATGGGTGATTTCGGAACAGGGTATGTAAGAAAGACGATCCGTCAGGGTGGACAAACAGGATACCATCAAAGAACAGAATACAATAAGCGTGTTTTAAGAATAGCATCCCCAGAAGATCATGCTATTACTCCAGCAGGTGGTTTCCTACACTATGGAGAAGTAAATTCAGACTATATTCTTGTAAAAGGAAGTGTNCCGGGTCCAGCAAAGCGATTGATTAGATTCCGTGATGCTACNAGAGGAAGCGATAAGACACTTCATGAATATGAAATCACTTATGTTAGTACAGCATCTAAGCAGGGGGCCTGAAGATGAAGGTCGCTGTTAAAGATATTACCAACAACATCAGTGCAGACGAATTAGATGCNGGTAGACTTCAAGATACTTTTGAAATATCTGTTGAAGATGGATCCAAGGTCACTCTACCTGATTCATTCAACAGCTCTCTAAGAGAAGATTTGATTAAGTTAGCAGTTGCTTCAAGCCGTGCTAATAGAAGACAAGCATACGGTTCCCGCAAACACATTGGTAAGAGAAAGCCAATGGCTGGTATGAAACATTCAGTAGAATGGTGGGGCAAGGGCCGTGGTGTATCTAGAATTATGAGAAGNACNGGTCAACGCCGAGCTGCTCAAAACCCTCACACTTTGGGTGGTAGAAGAGCACATGGTCCTAAAGTCGAAAAAGATTGGACTAGGAAACTAAATTCAAAAGAAAGGAGAATTGCTAGAGACTCAGCTCTTTCAGCAACTACTGATATTGAGACNGTAAGTTCNAGAGGNCACANNATTTCNGAAGAAATTTCTTCCCTTCCTATTGTTTTAGGAAACTATGTTGAAGTTAAAGATGGTAAATCAACTGAATTTGATATTGAAACATTCAATCATGGTTCTGCAACCCGNAAGGTTCTTGCTATATTCAATGAACTTGGTTTGGGTGATGATTTGAAGAGAGCCCGTGACGGTCGTAAAATCCGTGCTGGTAAAGCCACAATGAGAGGTAGAGTTCACAAGACTCCAAAATCTGTTCTTTTAGTTGTAAAAACAAAATCTGGATTGGCTCAAGCGGCGAGAAATNTACCTGGCGTAGATGTCGTTGCTGCTAAGGATCTAAATGCTGAAGATTTGGCACCAGGTGGAGACATNGGTCGTCTCACAGTTTTTACAAAATCTGCTGTGGAGGCACTTAACTGAGGCGATATTATGAATGCATATGATATAATTATTCAACCATGGCTTACTGAGAAATCTATGGAAGCCCGTTCCACTGAACAAAGATTAGAATTCTTGGTTCGACGTAGTGCATCTAAGCAACAAATTGCTGATGCTGTTAAGACTATATTCGAAGTTGAAGTTGCTAAAGTAAATGTTCGTAACACTAAGCATGGCAAGCATGCATCTGTCAAGCTTGCGGAAGGATATGATGCAGAAGATGCTGCAATGCGTCTAGGAGCATTCTGAGGTGAGATACTATGGGTAAGAGAATACGTGCACAGAGAAAAGGTTCATCGCCACGATATCGTGTCGCTAGCCATAGATTCCCAGGGGCTAATAAGATGCCTCGTTCAAATGATATAGTGGGTGAAGTTTCAGATTTGATTCATAGCCCAGTTCACTCAGCACCTTTGGCTAGAATCAATTTACCTGACGGNGANTCAACTTTAGTGGTTGCAACCGAAGGAATTTCAATTGGAAGTAAAGTTGCAATTGGAGACAATGTTTCACTGAGNCCAGGAAATATTACTTCTATAGGTAATATTCCTGAAGGAACTGCAATCAATAATCTTGAACTTAGACCAGGAGATGGNGGTAAAGTAGCTCGATCAGCAGGTAATTCATGCTATGTTGAAGCAAGAATCGGAGATAAAGTTCGTATAAGAATGCCATCTGGTGCTTTGAAGGAACTTTCNGTCAATTGCAGAGCTACTATTGGAGTTCTTGCAGGACATGGTAGAGATGAAATGCCTCTAAGAACCGCTGGTGCTGCTTATTACAAGGCTAAAGCAAGAGGNAAATTGTATCCTCACGTTAGTGGTGTNGCAATGAATCCTGTTGACCACCCGCATGGCGGTGGTAATCACCAAGCTGTTCACGGTCCTAACTCTGTAGCTCGTGGTACTCCACCGGGTGCTAAGGTTGGAATTATTGCTCCAAGGCGTACTGGAAGAGGTCGCGGAAAGAAGATTTGAGGTGATTATGTATGGCACGAAAGAAGAAGAAGTCGTTTATGACCCCTAAGGCAAGTCGAAGAAAGGCACGTAAGCGTTTGTCTACCACTACTGGCCGTGTAAAGAAAGAATTCACATACCGAGGTTACACTATGGATGAATTATCAGGAATGTCTCTATGGCCTTCTGAAGATTCTGAAGGTGAATCAGTGATTGAATTATTACCGTCAAGAGCCAGAAGAAGCATAGGCCGTGGTCTTTCAACTGAAAATGAACATTTCCTAGAAAGAATGCGAAGAAATTCNGGTAGAACGGTTCGCACTCACAGAAGAGATATGCCAATTCTACCNGAATTCGTAGGAAAAAGAATCGCTATTTACAACGGACAAAATTTCGTTGAAATTGATATNAAGCCAGAAATGATTGGGCATTACCTAGGTGAGTTTGCAATTACTCGCCGAGGAGTTGCTCACAGCGGACCTGGTGTAGGAGCAACCCGTTCCTCTAAGCACGTAGCATTGAAGTGAGGTGAATAANATGGTAAAACAAAGTCAAATGGATAGGCGAACAAAACGTCGTCAGTTACCTCAAAAAGGATTTACTCAGTTACTTCAAGGTAGTCGCATTGCAACTGCACGCGCAGTAAATGTAGACATGCACGTCAAGCACTGCTTTGAGATATGCAGGGTCGTAAAGAATATGACTGCTGGTAAAGCTATATCATACCTGAATGATGTTCTAAAAATAGATTCAGACAGAGCCGATATTCGTAGAAAGGCTCCNGCGGTTCCTTTCCGTCTAGGAAGTGGAAACAAGAAGAGAAAGCGTTCGGGNCCGTCTATGGTCGGTCACAGAAAAGGTGGAGTTGGACCTGGAAGATATCCTGTAAAAGCATCTAGAGAGATCATCAAATTGATTGAGAGTGCTATGGACAATGCCAGACACCAATACGAAGATATCGATGCTGAAGAAATGGAGATTACTCACATTGCTGCTCACCGTGGACAAATTAGGAAAGGTTGGATTCCTCGTGCAAGAGGACGTGCAACTCCTTCTAACCACTATCAAGTTAACCTAGAAATTTTCCTAGAAGATTTCAATACTGTAGAAGATGAATTGGAGGACGATTTCTGAGGTGATTATTATGAGTGGAAAACAAAGTATACTTAGGACAATTGTAAATAGAAACGTTGAACGCCAGTTNGTTAAAGAATTCCTTATGGATAATACCAAGGGTTCTGGATTTGGTGGATTAACTATCAATAGAACTCCTAGCGGAACAAGCGTCAAAATCCTAGCAGAAAGGCCAGGAAGAGTAATTGGCAGGAAAGGAAAAATCATCAACGACTTACAAAAGCGTCTCGAAGAAGAGTTCGAAATCCATAACCCAGGGCTTTCAGTCGTTGGTTTTGAAGATCTTGACCCGAAAGAAGATCCAACTCTAAATGCCCAAGTTATGGCAAATAAGATAGCATCTGCTCTTGAAAGAGGATGGTATTACAGAAGAGCTGGAGCGAGTGCTGCAGTTAACATTATGGAATCTGGTGCCAGAGGAGTTATTGTTACTGTAGCTGGTAAATTGACTGGTTCAAGAAANAGGACTCAAAAATTCATCTTAGGTCACGTCAAGTATTGTGGCGAAACAGCATTNGAATTTATGGATAAAGGATATGCCGTTGCCATTAAGAAACTAGGAACTATTGGAGTAACAGTCCAAATCATGCGTAAAGGAATCAAACTACCTCATGAAATTAGTATCTATTCTGAAGAAGAACTTAGAATTCGTTCAGAACAAGAGACTGGTGAAGTAGATGTTGTCGAGGAGGCTAGCGAATGAGCCACGTATCCAACAGAGATATTTCTTCAATGAGTAAAGAGGCTCGTGAAGCAAGACTTCTAGAACTTCAAGAAGAACTTCTTCAATTACGTGCCGAAAAAGCGCTTGGTGGTACGCCATCTAGNATAGGTGCTTACAAGGCAACTCGTAGAAGCATTGCTCGTCTTAAGACACATATGAGAGAAAATTAAATTTAAGGAGAAGAGTAATTATGAGCGGAATTTGCAAAGATTGTAGTTTACCTAATGAACTTTGCATATGCCAAGAAATAGCTAAAGAACAACAATGCGCAATACTTTCAACAGACAGAAGAAGATATGGAAAAATAGTTACTAAAGTAGAAGGATTAGAGGACTCAGCAATAGATATTAATCAATTAGCAAAATTACTGAAAAATAAATGTGCAGCAGGCGGAACAGTAAAAGGAAGAACAATCGAATTACAAGGAGATCACAAGAAAAAGGCTGCCGGTGTTCTAAANAATAATGGATTCAATGTGGAGGTGCGATGATATGAATATTTACAATTCTAATTGGCTTGGAGGACAACTGAAAGTTGTTTCTTCACCAGATTCAACTCTAGTTAACCGACAAGGATTGGTTATTGATGAAACCAAAAACACCATCAAACTTCTAGAAGATGGTAATGAGGTTATTTTTGGAAANTCTAGTATTAAATTCACTATTGATAACAGCGATGTTATCATTGATGGGGCGTTAGTGGGACAACGTCCAGAAAACCGAACCCACCGAAAATATAGGATGGCCTGATACTATGCGAGACATAGGAATAGATGTGAAACCCCCTACTGGAGAGTGGGATGGAGATGAAAATTGCCCGTTTTACGGAACACTACGTCTGAGAGGACAGGTTCTGGAAGGAACGGTATCCAGTTTAGGAATGCAAAAAACCATCACCATTGAGAGACATAATGTAAGATATATGCAAAAGTATGAACGTTTTGAAAAGAGAACGGGAGTACTATCAGCACATCTTCCATCATGTATTGGAAATGTAGAAATCGGCGATTCAGTCAAAGTCATGGAATGCAGACCTCTTTCAAAAACAGTCTCATTTTGTGTTATAGAGATAGATGGAGGTGAGGCTTAATGCGTGGATTAGCAGGAAAGCAGACTCGCGGTTTACCTACCTCTGCACGTCTAACTGTCGCAGATAATACTGGTGCTAAAATCGTTCAAATNTTGAATATTCTAAAGTTGGGTGGAACCATGAGGAGATACCCTGCTGGTGGAGTNGGTGATGTAGCTAAGGTTTCGGTTAAGAAAGGNACTCCTGAGACTCGAAGACAAATGTTTAATGCAGTTATTATCCGTCAAAAAAGACCTTTTAGAAGAGTCGATGGTACATGGGTTCAATTTGCAGANAATGCATGTGTTATTACAAACGAGAAAGGTGATGTTCAAGGTTCAGATATCAAAGGACCAGTTTCACGTGAGGCAGCAGAGCGCTGGCCTCGTATTGCAGCTAATGCAAAACAGATTGTTTGAGGTGATTTAATGGTAAAGAGTATGAAACCAGGAAAGCAAAGAAAAGCCTATTTCAATGCACCTATGCATGAAAAGCGCAAAAGATTGTCAGCCCGCCTTCTTTTAGATAAGCCAGATTCCCGTTTTGACGGAGTTAGGACTGTAACTGTTAGAGTTGGAGATACCGTCAAAGTTATTCGCGGAGATCTTTCTAATGGTGGAAAAAGACANGGTGGAAAGAGAAATGCTGACCCATTGTCGGGCTCAGTTATTAGAATCGATTCAGAAAATGGACGTCTGTTCATTGAAGGTGCTAAAGCTAGCAAATCTGACAATAAAGAAGAGGCAATACCGGTACATGCCTCAAATGTCGTTGTAGTCAAGATTGACGAAACCGACAAATTGCGAATTCAGCAATTAACCGGAAACAGGAGTTGAAAATAATGGGTAGTAGTAATCACTTGAAACGTCTAGCAATGCCAAGAAGTTGGCCACTCACACGTAAGACCTCTATTTGGGTAACACGTGCAGCACCAGGTGCTCATTCTCTTGAANTATGTATGCCATTGAATGTTGTTATTCGTGATGTCCTTGGCTATGCCAACTCTACTAGAGAAGTTAGACACATTCTTCATAATAATCTAGCTTCTGTCGATGGTAGAGTTTGCAAAGATGCNAGAAGAGGTATCGGATTCATGGATGTTCTAACTCTAGGCGAAGACCACTATAGATGTGTTCTAGACCGAAAAGGTAGACTTCGATACCGTATNATTTCAAAGAAAGAGGCNGAAACCAAGGTTTGCCGAATTAATGGTAAAACNACAGTCAAGGGTGGAAGAACACAACTGAATCTTCATGATGGTAGAAATATCNTAGTTGATGATTCAAATGAATACAGCACTGGNGATTCATTAGTTTTATCTTTACCATCTCAAGAAATTAAGAANCATATTAGATTCGCTGAAGGAACCCGNTGTTATTTGACAGGTGGTGCCCACGTTGGTGAATTTGCAGATGTAAAAGAGTATATTGTAAAGAGATCAAGTATGCCTAATGAAGTACAATTCANCGAATTCGGNACAGTTGTTTCAAACGTATTTGCTGTTGGAGATGAGAAGTTACCTTCTACTGAGGTGGTTGAATGAGTGATTCAGTTAATCCAATGATGGAACCAAGAATTACCAAGGTTAGTATCAACATTGGTGTTGGTGAAGGCGGTGACAGGCTTGTCAACGCCGAGAGTGTTNTGGAGATGGTCACTGGTGTAAAACCACAGAGNACTGTTGGTAAAATCCAGAATCGTGACCTCAAAGTTAGATTGGGAGCACCAATTGGTTGTAAAGCAACAATTAGAGACTCCGGAAAAATTACTCAATTCTTAACCGATGCTTTTTCATGTAGAGAAAATGTAATTCCATCATGGAATTTTGACAGGGAAGGAAACCTATCTTTTGGTGTAAGAGATTACACNGATTTCCCAGGTCANAAGTATGATCCNGATATCGGTATTTACGGTATGGACATCAATGTAGTCTTGGAAAGACCTGGNCACAGAGTTAGTCGTCGTAGAAGAGCTAAGNGTAAAGTGGCACTAAGTCATAGAATTACAGCAGATGAATCCCGTGAGTGGTTCAAAGATAATTTCAACATCACAATTTTGGAGGAGTGAANATGGCAAGAGATCATGGTGAAAGAATTGGAAGAACGTTAGGATGTCGCAGATGTGGACGTAAAAGAGGAATGATTCGTAGACACGGACTTCGTCTTTGTCGTCAATGCTTTAGAGATGTAGCCCCTGAAATAGGGTTTAAGAAAATGAGTTGAGGAGGGAAAAGATATGCAAATTGATCCATTAAATGATGCTCTAGTTAAGATGTATAATGCTGAACAAGCAGGTAAGCTCAATGTTGAACTTATCCCGGCTTCCAAGCTACTAGGAAATGTCCTAGAAATTATGCAAAAATCGGGCTATGTAGGAAATATCGAAAAGACTGAAGATGGCCGAGGTGGCAGTTATAATGTTGAATTAAGAGGTGCCATAAACCGTTGTGGTACTGTAAAACCTCGTCACAGTGTTAGAAGGCAAGAATATGAGCAATGGGAAACACGATACCTTCCTGCTCAAGATTTTGGCTTGCTGATTCTAACTACTAACTCAGGAGTTATGCATCACTATGATGCAAAAGATGCAAGAATTGGTGGTAAGCTACTGGCTTACGTATATTGAGGTGATTGAAAATGGTAAAAATCGACAGAATCGAACATTCCGTAACCATCCCTGAGGGTGTAACAGCATCTCTTAGTGAAGATGGCGTCGTATCTATTCAGGGCTCTAAAGGGTCCTTATCTAGGCAATTTGTTAATTCAAACATCCATCTTTTCCAAGAAGGTGGAAGTTTGATTGTAAGAACTGATATGCCTCGNAGAAAGATGAAGGCTCTTGCGGGAACATGGAATGCTCATCTAAACAATATGGTTAGAGGAGTTACTGATGGATTCACATATAATCTTAAAGCAGTATATTCTCACTTCCCAATGACTCTAGCGGTTAAAGGAAATAAATTCGTTGTAAACAATTATTTCGGAGAAAAAGTTCCTAGAACTGCAGATATTCTTCAAGGAGTAGAAGTCAAAGTCAGTAATAAGACAGATGTTGTTGTTTCAGGAATCGACAAGGAAAACGTTGGNCAAACTGCAGCNAATATCGAAAGATGTGTAACGGTCAAAAATCGAGATCGCCGTGTATTCCAAGATGGAATTTATCTCGTAGGAAAGGAGTGATTTAGATGTCAGATAATTATGAAGATATGACTGTTGCTGAACTTAAGGCGTTACTTAAAGAGGAAGGTTTACCAGTTTCTGGTAAGAAAGCCGANCTTATTGAGAGACTATCTCAATCTAACCAAGAAGAGGAATCCGAAGTTGTTGAAGATGTTGTTGAAGAATCGAATGAAGAAGATTTCGATGAAGAAGATGACAACTGGGATGACGANGATGACTGGGATGAGGAAGAAGATGAAGGTCANGTGGCCAAACAGAAGCCGGTNCTTTCAGATGANATGAAAGCTGCATTGGCACTTCGTCAAGAGCAGAAGAAAAAGACTCCATCGTTTAGAAGAACNGAGTGGTTTAGATACAAGCGTCTATCTCGTTCTGGATGGAGAGCNCCTCACGGAATGGACAGCAAGCAACGTAGAAACTACAAATATAGAAGTTCCCTTGTTCGTGTTGGTCATGGTAAAGTGGCAGCAGCTAGAGGGCTTCATCCATCTGGATTTAGAGAAGTTATGGTTCAGAATACTGCAGACTTAGATAATATTGACCCAGAAACAGAGGCAGCAAGAGTTGGCCGAAGTGTTGGGGGAAGAAAGAGAGAACAAATTTATTCTCGTGCTGATGAGTTAGGTATCCGTGTCCTAAACCGAAGGAGGGATATCTGATGCAGATTACTAATCAAAAGCGTCTAGCAGCTAGAATCTTGAAGTGCGGTGTAAACAGAGTTTGGGTTAATCCAGATTATGTTGACCAAGTTGCTTCAGCAGTTCAAACCGATGATATAAGAGAATTCATCGACGAAGGTTGGATTCGAGCAAAACCTATCAAGGGTACATCTAGAGCAAGAGCTAGAATCCGTTTGGAACAGAAGAGAAAAGGTCGAAGAAAGGGCCAAGGNAAGAGAGCAGGTTCTGCTAATGCTAGAAATCCAAGAAAGAATCGTTGGATGAGAACAATTAGATCTCAAAGACGTATTTTGAAGGAATTAAGAGACGATGAAACAATTGATAGATCCCAATATCGTAGATATTACTTGAAGGCTAAAGGTGGTTCATACCGTTCAATTGCACACATGCACTCACAAATGACAATCGAAGGAATTCAACTCAAAGGAGGCGATGAGTGATGCAAGGTACTCGTAGAAGATCAATTTTTAGAAGAAGAAAAGCAGGTTTAACTGACTATCGCAGAAGACTGAAACTGCTTCGTGGTGACAAACCAAGAGCAGTTGTTAGAGTTTCTAACACTAGAGTGACATGCCAAATTGTAGATTGGGCAGCTCACGGCGATTTAGTTAAAGCAACCGTCACAGGTTCAGATCTTACTAAGAAATACGGTTGGCCTGAAGGATTCTCACAAAAATCAGTCCCTGCTTGTTATCTAACAGGATTTGCTATTGGTAAAGCATCTCTATCAATGGGTTGCAAAGAAGCAGTTCTCGATATNGGACTTGCAGGTAGTACCCCTGGTGGCAGAGTATTTTCTGCTCTCAAAGGGATGATTGATGCAGGAATGGATATTCCTCACGGTGAAGAAGTTCTACCTAGTGATGAGAGAATTAACGGTTCACACATAAACGATGATGTATCAGCAGCAGTTGAATCAACTAAGAAGAAAATAGAGGGGGCATACTAATGAGCGACGAAGAAAATCAACAAATGGCGCCAGGTCTAATTCAAGCATTTAATCCAGAAGAAGCAGAAGATACTTCTGGAGGAGATCCTCGTAGACGTAGACGTAACCAAGATGACCCTATCATGGCTCTAAGGAAGTGGACTCCAAAGACAAGATTAGGTAATGCCGTTATGGCAGGAAAAATCGTAACTTTCGAACAAGCTTTGGCTTCTAGACTTCCAATTAGAGAAGTTGAAGTAGTCGACGCACTAATTCCNAATCTTGAAGATGATATNATCAAGGTCAATATGGTTCAAAGAATGACTGACAGTGGCCGAAGACCAAGATTCAATGTTATGGCATGTGTAGGTAACCGTGATGGATATATCGGCCTAGGAATGGCCAAAGCAAAGGATGTTTCAATGGCTATTCGTAAGGCTATTACTGCAGCAAAGTTA
Source organism: Methanobacteriota archaeon (assembly GCA_002702945.1). The sequence goes on along the minus strand of PADF01000050.1, from coordinate 3,796 downwards.
AACATAATTTCAATACAAAGAGGAAATGGTTCATGGGAATCATCTACCGGTCCAGGAACTTCAGTACCAATTAAAATCAATGGTCGCTCTGCTTCTACTAGAGTAACTTTGATGCCTGCTGCTAAGGGTAAAGGATTGGTTATTGGTGAAACAGGAAAGAAAGTTCTAGACCTTGCAGGAATTACTGACGTTCTATCTAGAACTAAGGGTCAAACTCGAACCACAATCAATTATGCAGCCGCTACATTCAATGCTTTGAAAAACCTCAATTCGACTCGAATTTCCAACGAGCAAAAAGAGAGGCTATATATTCACAAAGGGAGGAAGATGGAATGAGTTGGATAGTTGTAAGAGTTAGAAGTAACGTAGGTGTTGAGCGCTCAATCAGAGAGACAATGGATTACCTTAATTTGACTAAAGTAAATCATGCTGTTATCATTCCAGAAAATGATCAATACCGTGGTATGCTTCAAAAGGCCAAAGATTACATCACTTGGGGAGAAGCTANAGAAGATTTAATCGAAAAAATGCTTTCTCAAAGAGGTAGAATGTCGGGTGATAGTCCTTTGACTGACGACCTTGTCAAGGATAATTCAGATTTCAAGAATATCGGAGAGTTTGCCAAAGCAATAGCTACTAATGATGCTACGGTTAAGCAAATTCCTGGGTTGAAGAGAGTTTTCCGACTTCATCCACCTCGTGGCACTAAAGGCTGGGGTGGAATAAAGCGACCTTTCGTTCTCGGTGGAGCGCTTGGTTCAAGAGGAGATAAGATAGACGCTCTAGTAGAGCGAATGATTTGAGGTGATATGATGGGTACTAAAGCTAACAAACATCGTGGAAGAAACAGATACCATGGACGTGGTAAGAAAGCCGGACGTGGTGCTGGAAAGAGAGGAGGTCGTGGTAATGCTGGTATGAATAAGCATAGAGTCATGACTCGAATTAAGTATATGCCAAATCATTGGGGTATGCATGGATTCAATCGACATCCTACTTTGAGAAATGTCAACATAACAGTCAACGTAGGTCAACTTGAAGAAATGGCAGACGGAAAAGACACATTGAATTTAACAGAATTAGGAATTGATAAACTCTTAGGCAGCGGAAGAATATCTTCTGCTCTAACCGTTATTGTATCAGAATCTAGTGCCAAGGCATCAGAAAAAGTTAGTGCTGCTGGTGGATCAGTAGAAACTAGCGGTGATGATGAATTTGGTGAATGGGAAGAAGAGTGAACTTTGAAAGGTGATTTAATATGAAACATAAGCCAATTCCTTGGGCAATTGCACTTACTGGTGCATTGTACTTTGGTCTACTAATTTACTGGCAATCAGATGAGCTTAGCGGTACTTCCGAACAGATGGCTGCAGCACAATTTGGTTTGGTTTTATCAGTGATATATGTTGCCTATTTGATGTGGTGTTTCCAAAGAGATTTACCAGAGGGGCTGAAAGACGCTCCTGTTATCGGTAGATATGGTAAATTGATAGGTTGGTTAGCACTTACTTCCATCGCTGTATGGTATGTTAGACCAAATGCTTGGGGTGGATATGATGAAGGAGTAGGTTTCTTCTTAGTAGGAATTGTTCTATTAGGATTTGCTGCTGCTGCTATTATTACATGTTTCATGTGGAGCGGTGATAAGAGTAGTAGACTGTACGCTCTCAGTAGATTCGTAGATGTTTATCCAACTATTACTAAGCCTGAAAGACACGTCAGATTCAATGAAAAAATGTGGACAACTACATTTGTTTTGATTATTTACTTCGCTATGACCAACGTAATGCTATACGGACTTTCCGGACAAGCTCTTGACTTGTTTAGTGGATTTAGGTCGATTATGGCAGGAGCATCTGGTACGATAATGCATCTTGGTATTGGACCAATTGTTACAGGATCAATTATTATGCAACTTTTCGCAGGTGCTAAGATTATTCGTTTAGACTTGAGTAATTCCGAAGACAAAGCTATGTACCAAGGTGTTCAAAAATTATTAGTTTTGATTATGATTCCTATCGAATCTATACCGCAAACCTATGGTTTCTTGGACCCTCAAGAGTTCCTAATTGATTCATATGGTATCGGTTGGGCTAATTTCGTAATTGTCGCTCAACTATTCGCAGGTTCTTATCTTGTATTCTTGCTTGATGAATTGGTAAGCAAGTGGGGTATTGGTTCAGGTATGTCACTATTTATTGCTGCAGGAGTTGCACAATCAACATTCGTCGGAACATTATCACCATTGCCTGTAACTAAGGGACTAGGATACTCGTTAAGCAATCCACCTTCAGGTACATTACCGATGATATTTTACATGTTCAGGGAAGCGACGAATTATGAAATGATATCGAGTAATGGTTTTGAAACGATATTACTGACGCACGTGAATCCGATGGCTGCGTTATTCTCATCCATTGTTGTATTCTTAGTTGTAGCATATGCTGAATCAAGTAAACTTGAGTTGCCGTTAACCCACGGTAAAGTTCGAGGACACAGAGGGAAATATCCGATTCGTCTAGTTTATGCATCTAATATTCCAGTTATTTTGATGGCTGCTTTACTAGCTAACATCAATATGTTCACTTTACTATTCTGGAGTCATCCAACATTATCCCAAACTCCTCTATTAGGTCGGGATGGTGCGGCATCGCTTTCCAAATATATTGGAACTTATGAACAAGGTCAGACGACAGCTTCGGGTGGATTTGCATGGTATGCTAGTATGGTGAATGGGGTTAATGACTGGTTACTACCGCTGCTAAACCAGCAAGGTGACGCTTTTGGTCATAGCCTAACTCAAATCATGGTTCACGTATTATTCTATGTCGTATTAATGACGGTAGGTTCAATGATATTTGCTAAATTTTGGATTGATACCACGAATATGGGTACAAAGGATGTAGCTAAGCAAATTGAGAGAACTGGTATGCAAATACCTGGATTTAGGAAAAATCCAAAGGTTCTTGAAAAGATCCTTGAGAATTATATCCCTCCTGTGACTTATTTCTCAGGTGCGTTTGTAGGTTTACTTGCAGCAGGTGCTGATTTACTTGGAACGGTAGGTAATGCTACTGGTACAGGTCTATTGCTGGCAGTAGGTATTATTCTGCGTACTTATGAACAGATCCAGAAAGAACAAGCCATGGAAATGCATCCAATGATTAGGCAATTCTTTGGTGCTGAGTAATCGTATTAGTTTAAGCCCAAACATTGGCTTATTCAGTTTGATGAAGGGTATAATTTCCATATGTTAATTCAGTAAATCCTTATTTTTTGCTAGTATTAATTTTGACATAGGTCGCAGTGAATCGAAATCAAAAATCAATCAAAAAAATAACAATTTTTATCTCATAGAAAATCGTTCTGATAATTAGAGAAATGGCTTTGCAGTAAGTCATTTCATGTATCTTGTCGGTAGGGTATATTGATATATGGGAGGTTAGTCGGGGAGTTGCTTGCGTTGTTGAGAACGGCGTTGGCGGCAGAGTCCTCGGACTGTGACAGCCGCCATCCTCTCGATACGTGAAGCCGAAGAGATTGCGATTTTGAGAAACCTTCCACCCACGGAAGATCGCTCAAAGTCAGGTAGGTGATCGAGATTATGACGTATTTTGTGCAAGAAGCTCAAGTGCATTATTTTCTCGCCAATTTTTTTAGGACAGCAAATTCAAATGAATTTCAGCGACAAGTAGCCTAAGGATCATTACAAGAGAAATCTGGTTGATCCTGCCAGAGGCGACCGCTTTTGGAGTTCGATTAAGCCATGCGAGTAGAAAGAAATTAGATTCTTTGC
>PADF01000049.1 GCA_002702945.1 Methanobacteriota archaeon | reverse complement strand
GTCCTTTGGATGACAATACTGGTGATGACCAGACAGACGGAACAGGCGACGATGATACAAACATCACTGACCCAGTAGATAACAACAGTGGAACGGGAGATGTTACTGACGGAGGCGACAATACTGGAAGCGGAGATACCGATTCTTCAACTGATTCAACAGATGAAGCAGAATCAGAAAACAAGATATTGGGAATGTCTCCTTTAATGCTTGGATTGATTGGTGGAATTGTAATTCTACTACTCCTGACAGTTCTCTTTGTTCGTGGCAGAAGTTCTAGAAGTGATACGTTCGCAATGCAAGAAAAGGCCTATTCAGATGCAGGCTATGCTGCTGTAGCGGGAGTGGGAGCAGTCGATCAAACCATCACTCCTGAGCAATTAGCGTATGAGCAGCAACTGATGGCAGCCGGATATCCAGCTGATTATGCACGTGCTTATGCTGACCAACATTTCAGACCATGGCTGAAACAATAAGGTAAATTCACCGACACAATGCTCATGACCTGCCTATTGCTGGCAGTATTATGCAAGTATTAATGGAGACATCAGCAGGAAATATTACGATTGAACTTTTCGATAAGGAAGCACCTGAAACAGTTGCTAACTTTGTGAAATTAGTTAACATGGGTCACTACAATGGATTACATTTCCATAGAGTCATAGAGAACTTCATGATTCAAGGAGGTTGTCCTCACTCAAAAGATCCTATGTCAAGATCAGCAGGAACAGGAGGCCCAGGTTGGAAAATCCCTTGTGAGCAGTCTGCTCTAGCATTGAAGCACGACAAGCCGGGCGTGCTTTCGATGGCTAATGCTGGTAGAAATACTGGAGGCTCCCAATTTTTCCTTACAACTGTAGAAACTCCTTGGTTAAATGGCAATCACGCTGTATTTGGGCGAGTTTCGGATGGGATGGATGTAGTATATGCTATAGAGAAGTGCAATAAATTACCAGGCGATAGACCAGCCCAACCACAACAAATAATCAGTTGTTCAGTGGTTCAGTAAACATGGCAATCCTAGTAATCCACGGAGGTGCTGGCGGAGACGGCCCTTGGTTGGGAAAAACCCCGTTAGATCCTGGTAGAATCGATTGCATGAAGCAAGTCCTACAACACGTGGGAAGTAAGTTAGAAAATAATGAAATTGATTGTTTAGAAGCAGTAACCTTGGCAGTTGAAATGCTTGAAGACGAGCCATTATTTAATGCCGGAAAAGGTTCAGTAATCAGTGGAGATGGCTCCATAACAATGGATGCATCGATAATGCGTGGAATCGATAAAGCCGCTGGCTCAGTAATCAATGTGAAGAAACTAAGACATCCAATTAGAGCTGCAAATTTGATTCTACATCAAGGCTGGCCAGTTATCATGAACAGTGATGCTGCAGATGATTTTGCTATTGCTAAAGGTGTAGAAGCGGTAAGCCAAGACTGGTTGAAAACAGACCTAAGAAAGGGGCAATGGCAGCAATGGAAAGATAGCAAAGCAAACCCAGGGGCTACTGACGAAAACGATAGCGTACTTGACCACGACTTAGAGTCAAGAGTCACTACCGAGTTTTCTGATGAAGGAATGGGGACAGTTGGAGCAGTAGCACTTGACAATGAGAACAATCTTGCTGCAGCCACTTCGACTGGAGGAATGACGGGAAAGCCAGCAGGACGAGTCGGGGATACGCCAATCATCGGCGCTGGAACTTGGTCAGATGATAAAATCGCAATTTCTTGTACCGGAGTTGGAGAGGCCTATATCCGTACTTGTGCAGCACACAACTTGGCAAATAAATTCCAAAATAGCCAAGATCTAGACAAGGCTTCAGACCAAGTTCTAGACGAAGTAGCCCCTTTAGGCGGGCGAGGCGGGCTCATCGCAGTAACTCGAGAAGGAGATTATACAATGCCCTTTCAAACACGACTAATGTACAGGGGCTCTTGGAAATCAGGTTCTGTAGAGGTCGGTATTGGGCCAGAACTAGAAAAATAATTATTATTTAATAATTAATATACAATTTACCAATAAAGACACTAAATCTAACCAAATCAAATAAAAGATATTATTTAATAATTAATTATTAACGCAGTATTATGTCGAGATATAGGTCAGGCGACCGCAGAATAATCAGCATAAGTATACCTGAAGATATTGCTTTGAGGTTAGATAAGAAAGTGGGCAAGGGTAAAAATGGCCGCAGTGCTACAATTAGCCGAATGATTGAAGAATCATTAAACCCGAAAAAGTCCACTACAAATACTCTGTCAGCCCCCGTTAGTAACTTAGATTCCCTTTCGGGAGAGGTTAGAATTGAATCAGATACAATGGGCGAGTTAGAAGTACCAGCAGACAAATATTATGGCTGCCAAACTGCTCGTTCTCTAATCAACTTTGATATCGGAGATGATAAAATGCCACGCGGAGTAATCCGTGCCTTCGGTGTGTTGAAACAAGCAGCAGCAAAGACAAATGTTGCTTTGAAGCAATTAGATCCTGAGATTGGAGATTTGGTTATAGCAGCTTCAGAGGAAGTCATTCGTGGAGATTTAGACTCGCATTTTCCCTTGAGGATATGGCAGACTGGAAGTGGAACCCAATCTAACATGAATACCAATGAAGTAATCGCTAATCGAGGAATTGAAATTGCTGGCGGAGAATTAGGTTCAAAATCACCAGTACATCCCAATGACCATGTAAATAGAGCTCAATCTTCCAATGATACGTTTCCTACTGCAATGCACATTGCTGGTGCGGAAGCGCTCACACATGAACTACTTCCAACTCTTAGACAACTTAGGAATGCCTTTAGCGATAAAGCCAAACAATGGTCAGACATTGTGAAAATAGGCAGAACCCATTTGATGGACGCGGTTCCTCTGACATTAGGCCAAGAAGTATCTGGCTGGGTTTCGCAATTAGATGCCGATTTACGTAGAATCGATTTTGCTTTAGATGATTTATTTGAACTCGCATTAGGCGGCACTGCAGTAGGAACTGGGCTAAACACACACCCGCTATTTGCTCAAATGGTCGCAGATGAAATTGCTAATATTACTGGATTAACATTTGTTAGTGCGGAGAATAAGTTTGCCCAATTAGCAGCACACGATGCTGTTGTTGCAGCTAGTGGAGCACTCAATACCTTGGCGGTAAGTTTGATGAAAATTTCCAATGATATACGTTGGCTAGGTTCAGGTCCTAGGTGTGGATTAGGAGAATTAGCACTGCCAGCAAATGAACCAGGCTCCTCTATCATGCCAGGCAAGGTCAATCCAACACAAGCTGAAGCGATGACTATGGTTTGCTGCCAAGTAATGGGGAATCATACCGCAATTACAGTGGGTGGGTCACAAGGCAATTTCGAGTTGAATGTTTACAAACCAATGATGATTCATAATCTCCTTCACTCAATCAAACTACTTACTGATGCTTGCCGTTCAATGCGAGAGAATTGCGTCGAAGGTCTTGAGCCGGTAAAGGAAAATATTGCTTCTCATCTAGAGAATTCACTGATGTTAGTAACTGCATTAAACAACCATATTGGATATGATAAGGCAGCCAAAATCGCAAAGAATGCCCACGAAAAAGGATTGACTCTCAGGGAGTCAGCCCTCGAATTGAAGTATTTGACCAATGAAGAATTTGACGAGTGGGTAAGACCAGAACAAATGATTGGGCCATCAAATTGATTACAAGAAATCAGATAATGACATTTGTTTAGCACGATCGTTCATGAATAGAGAATCAGTACTATTTGCTAACCACTCAACATTCTGTTTAGTGTAAATATCTACTCCATACTTTTCCATAACGTGCTGGGTTACTTTGATGTATTTTCTAACTGCGCCCTCAGAAACAGTTAGTGCTAGATTTCCAGAGCATAAATCACCTTCAGAACGTGAAACACCTACAGAACTTAGACCCTTGCCAATGGCTTTCTTTGCTTGAATACATTTGCCCGATAATGGCATTCTTCGATAAGAGTGACCACATTTCAAGCATCTAACCTTTTGTCTAGCAAATGCGTTTAGATTACCCCTTAAGTCAGGTAAAAAGTGTGAACGAATAACACTTGAGGCAACCTTTCTAACATCCACTCCTCGAAGCCTCAAACCNAGTTCCAATTGACCTTCCATTTTGTCTATCATGGTGTCCAGGGTTTTGTAAGCCGACAAAGCAGGTCCTGAAGANATAGAATTACAGTCATGAGTGTATCCATATCCACGAACNGCAGCTACACTACCGAGNCTTCTTTCTACGAAATCCATTCTATNATAGCATGCTTTAGGNTGAGGNTGATTNAGAGTCATTTCATAGAAATCTCTNTCATAAAACCAAGCGGAATCNACATTCAANGCCTCTTTNTCNACNTCAGTAGGATTTAATCTGGTGGTAAGAACAAGCGGAGCATCCATCTGNCCTCCTCTNTTTGCCGGNAAGATATTACGGCTAAAATTCAANAGACCATCCATAAGCAACATTATTGCGTCTTCATCACCATCGCAATTTCTTCTTTTAGAAGCATGGAATAATGGGTGGGCGTATCCTCCCGAACAATCAGCCCAGCCAATAATTCTAGACAAAACACCACCTGAGGTGTGTGGTGCCAAAGCGCAGATTAAATGGCCGACTAAATCATCAGCTGACGCAACATTATAGTAAGGTTCTAAACCATAAAATCGAACTAATAATTCGTCGATAAACTGTGCTGTTCTAACAAAGTAATCAGCAGCATTTTTTGCCACAATGAAATCTTGAGGATATAATTCCAGCATTTGGTCATCGCTTTCCAACTCGTTTCCTTCATGGTCATGAGTATAGCCTAGATTCACTAAAGTCTTCCATGAAACTTCAACTTCTTTAGGAGTAAAATGCGTTGTCGGTACATCGCTCATATCAAACCTCACCGTCCCATCACGAAATACAGGTAAGTCATATTTGGCCCTTAGAATCCCTTTCTCTAACGGTTCAGGAGTTTGATCTTTACTTGCAATTTTCTTCATACATTTGATTGTTTTAGGAAGCCTGTCTATTCCCAGTTTTATTCTAGCATCTTCAAGAGCCGAGTCAATAGGAACTGTCATTAGTTCGCCTCTTCTTCTACGATTTTGACCTAGTTCTCCTTCAAAATCTGTTCTTCCTCCACAGGTTTCACCAACTAACTCATGGCCATTATGGTCTAATTTCCTATGATGGCAAGTTATGAATGGAGAACTTTTACCACAAACCGAACACTTTCTTTTACCCAATTGTGTCCTAATATCTTTCTTTTGAGCAGCAACACTCATCAATCTTTGATTACCACCATTCATTTCAATTGGGAATAATATGTGAGCCATTGGATTCATAATTCGTGGCGCCGANTTTTCAGGACGCCCCATTCTACTNCCNACCCTAATNGGNGCAGAATGTTCCCANCGCAGCGAGGAAATTTTTCTAATCTGAGGAAGAATTCCGTCTACAAGATAGTCGTCCTGATGTATTTGTGCAGCCAGATATTTATCCTTGTCTTTNGGGCCTTCGTCAATAACACTATCTGCGGCTATTTTCCCTATGTCATCGGTTTCACTGATATTCTTACCTTTCTGTCTTGCATCTGTTTCAGCAGCGATTCTATGTGTGGCACGTACCTTCTCCAGTTCTGTAATTCTATGATTTTCTTCATCAAGTATAATTTTAGCATCTTTTAATTGTTCAATCTTGTTAGAAAAGATTTCATGTGCATTAGCGATATTAATTATTTTATTTCCATCAANAGCGAAACCAAANCCTTCCAATACAGCAGACCAACCTGAAGTTATGATCAANTCGTCACCATCATGGTGGTGTGCAAGNCCAAGTAGTAATGCCGAACCNTTTGCAATTCCATGTTGTGCCAATGTCCAGTCATTACTTTGACCATTGAAGATATAGGGTTGTAAAGTGAATTCCACTCCGGGACAATCATCCATCATATCTTGAGTTAGAGTTTCTGGTGGGATTTCATCCATGCGTTTTTCAGACCAATTTCTTGCACCACCTGGTATCCTTAGTTGCCTTTTTTCTGGTAACGGATATGCAGTGAAATTATCACTATATTTTTCCGAATAAGTATTTTTTGAATCTTCAATTATTGAGGACTCAATAATTTTNAGAAATGAAGGTACCCATTCGATTGGTAAATCCAAGAACCAAGGATTATGCGGGGGCGGCATCGAGGTTTTGAATCGTTGAGAAATGAGTTTCGCTTGTTCCCAATTTAATGATTGGCGTTGTAAAAAGCGATGCCAACCACGNCTATATCCAAATAAAGCATCTGGGTTTTTGGTTTTTGAAGCCTCTTCCCCCGGAACTCCTTCAGGGCAATCCTTACGAGACAAATTCATAATTTTACAAAACTCAGTNACAGCCTCTTCTGAATCGATTTCTTCGATTAAATCACTAGCCCACCAATCAAATCCATAACCCGCCGGAACCAGATTTTTGTTATTCTCCATGAATTCTCCAAACCCGACAACCAATTCGCCATTATCCCATACACACCTTACTTCAGAAGAGATTTCAGAATAACTTTTCATATCATCTAATCGAATGAATCGCCCGTCATTTAGAACAACCCATGGGCCTTCAGAATCATCACATGGAGTAATCGCACAGGCTTTACCAGGGCGTTCAATTTTCATTTGGGTTCCAATTGTTATGAAATCATCCATTGCCAACATACTAGCAGGATTGACCGATGCTGCAGCTAGACCTGAAGGCCTACTTCTCCCGTATCTTAAGCGAAAGCCCCCAGCCTCTTGCGGACTACCAAAAACAGGCCGCCCTGCAATAATATCATTCATGAATTTTGTAATTGGCTTCACTCTTCTTGATTTGAATGGATTTTTATCCTCACCTTCCANTTTCTCNTTNCCTCTGTTCGCAAACTTGGAAATAAACTCCCAGCCAGTAACATTCAAACGCTCGGTATGTTTTTGGATTTTTGGCGCCTTAAGNCATAAACCTTCACCGATTACAAGTAAAACACCACCGCGTATTCTTGCTTCGTCAATATTTCTCACTCGGCCATATCCAGCACATTCAATTCTTTCTGTAGACTCTCCATTTACCATAACAGGACATGCCCTTACAATATCTTCAATTTCTGTTGGCGAAGGTCGATACTGGAGATTTCCCCTGTACAGTCCAAATTCTTCTTTGACACGTTCAACTTCAGGATCAGTGGGCTGATATCTTCCAATGTTCAACTCTCTACGAATCATATCGGCAATTAATACAGCAAGTGCTTGAGCAGTACCTCCAGCCGCACGAATTGGCCCTGCAAAATGAACCGATACAAATTGNGAACCATCTATGTTATTCAATAATCGTACTTCACTAATTCCTTCTAGAGGTGCGACCAATACTGCTTCGGTCAGAATCGCTAGACCTACTCTCAACCCAGCGTCAATNGCNGTGACTAAGTCAAAACCCTCCTCTCTAAAGCCCTTAGCAACGGANTGGGCCATCATGATAGAAGTGGTCTCACGGTCGTGGATCTCTAGCATTTCNCTAATATCATCAGCAACTTTGTAGTCNCCAAGATATTGAATTAATAATTTTTCAGTTCTACCAGCTAAGTCTGAAGCGCGTGGGATTTCGACATGAGGCTGCATGTCTTTATTCTGTGAACGTGCTTTTTCNGCAATCCTGTACGCTTCATCNGCGCGCTCATCCAACCATTTCTGGTAATCTTCCATCTCTTTTTCTAATCGCGGAAGNTCTATTCCAATGAGCGGATTATGAACGCTCAAATCGATAGAACTACCTTCAGATGACATACCAATAAATCTCCTGCTGCTGCGATACTTATCAACAATACCCTATGGCAAATTCTACTTTGACTCTGTCCACATTATCTAAATTATTAAGCAAAGTTCATTGTATTAGAGCCAAAGCACCAGTTGATGAGTGTTCACCCTTCACTTAAAGAAAATCCAAATTGGTCTAAATTAGTTAGTTTGGTTAAACAATTAGCATTTATCGATGGGGGAAGCGATGATGCATTTACCCTGGCTAGCGGCCGCCATTCAAGATGGTTTTTCGATACAAAGCCAGTAATGATGCATCCTGAGGCTAGCCATCTACTCGGCGAGTTATTCAACCAGAGGATGGATCAACTGGGTGCTGATTTTGTTGGCGGACTAGAATTAGGTGCAGTTCCTTTAACTGCAATCGCAATATCAACATCAAGCAAAGATTCTCCTCGCAGGGGTTTCATGGTTAGAAAAGAACCCAAGGGGCGAGGCGGAAGGAAAACAAATAATCCCCCAGGAATTGAAGGTTCATCGCTAGAAAACGGAGGCGATATTGTGATTGTTGAAGATGTAACAACTACAGGGGGTTCAGCGATTAAAGCAGTCGAACGGATTCACAATGATACAAATTGTAAGGTAATAGCAGTCATCAGCATAGTAGACCGTGAAGAAGGGGCAGTAGAAGCCTTTAATCAAGCAGGAATACATTTTGAGAGCATCATGACTAGAAGTGATGTATCGGACTCATGAGGTATTATAATGGGGGACATAATTAAGCCCTTAGAAGCATCNTCTGAGGGNCTAGTCGAATCANTNAAAGATGNNACTTCTGCCGAAGGAATGATTTTTTTCCATGCNAATGAAGGCAAGCCATTAGCAACGCCATGGCAAGTAGCGCTATCTCGNGCNATTTTACTAAATAAATANGAATTNCCAGATGGCTATATTTTGGATTGTGCCTGTGGCAGNGGTATCCAAGTTGCAGCATACTCAGCCATCATTAAAAAGCCGGTTTTAGGTATTGAATTGAATCCACAAAGAGCAAGAGCCAGCGCAGTAAATTTCAACAATATTTTTATCCAAAGGGGAGAGAAAAAAATAGACAATTTAACCAAAAGCATCTTCATAGCAGGCGATGGGAGAGATGGAAATTCAGCTATTGAAAAACTATCCTCATTCACAGGAAATTCCGATGAAAAAATCGCTCTTCTCCATTTAGACCCAGCCAGGCCAAGAAATAGCCGTTCACATTCACTAGATGAAATGCAACCTAGATTGGGAGAAGTTTTTGCAGGATGGAAACAACATTTAGGCTCAACAGACAAAGGCCCAGCAATATTGCTAGATCTTTCTCCTAGACTTTCTCATCAGCAAAAATTAGAGGTTGAAGAAATAGTAGATCAATATTGGCCTTCTATAGCAAAAACATGGACTTGGACATCAAGAGGCAAAGGCCGAGTAGATAGATTGGCACTTTGGCTTGGAAGCATAGCGGAACCGAATAATGATCGCAGATTTATCCGTATATCTCCGGACTTAAAGCAAGAACCATTTATCTTTCAAGGTGGAAAACCACTTGCCGCAGGTCCAGAATTACCTATTAGCACGAAGAGAATGCCAAAAAGAGGAGAATATGTTACGATATTGGATTCTGCATTTGTAGAATGCGGCCTAGCTCAATATTGGTTGGAAAATATTGGAATTACTGATTTACATTGGATTAAATCTGAAGGTAGAAGGCCACAGATTCACCATCCAAATAAGCTGAATATCGACAATCATGATTATGCAAAAATTATCATTCAAACATCTGGAAGAATTGTTGAAATATTCCACCAAGAATTAAATTTAGAGACGGTCGACGAATTTGTAGAGCAAGCAGTGATTAACGATATTAGTAAAATCACAATAAGGTCGCCTTTAGAACCGTCTCTTCAACCGAAAATACAGGGCTCTTTTGACCGTCAATTAAGCCGACGCAGCGGTAAAAGGGAAGGATTTTTACTACAGCATCCCGATTCCGAAATGACATTATTATGCGTAATAGAATAGGTTATTTTTTACTAGAAAAACTACTTTTTTTTATATATTTCAATAATTGGATTCCTTTCGCAGCATCGCGGTATTGATATATGGGAGGTTGGTCGGAAACCTGCTCCACACTGTGTGTTAGCATGATGGTGAAACAATATGGCACAACCTAAAGATGAAGAACTTGGTGAAGATTTTTCCTATATTCTTCGTATGGCAGATACTGACATGGATGGACTAAAAACGCTAGCTACAGCGCTTACTGCAGTTAAAGGAATCGGCGCAAGAACCGCTATTCAAATCTGTAATAATACAGGATTTGATGCATTTTCTTTAGCAGGTCACCTGTCCACTGACGACCAAGATAAACTCCGTGAAGCCATCGAAGGCTACAATGAGACAGTTCCGCTTTGGATGCTCAATCGACAAAGAGATCTAGAATCTGGAGAAGAAATCCATTTGACAGGTCAACAAGTTACTCTTACTCTCAAAGACGATATCAACCGTCTTAGAACAATGAAATGTTACCGTGGTGTTAGACACGCTTCGGGCAACAAGGTCCGTGGACAACGTGGGCGTTCTAATGGCCGTGGTGGCCTAACACTAGGTGTTAACCGAAAGAAGTGAGGGATATAGATGGGAGAGCCAAAATTTTCTAGACCAAAGTTTGACACACCTTCTCACCCGTGGAAGGCATCAAGAATTGAAGAAGAGCATGGAATTAAGGCCCAACATGGCCTTAAGAATATGCGTGAAATTTGGAAGGCCAAGTCTGAACTTAGAAGATACAGAAGGCAAGCAATGCGCCTAATTGGTATGATTGATACCACTGAGGGTCATGGAAAGAGAGAAATGGAAGATTTACTTACCTCTCTGAACAATAAAGGCTTGATTTCCTCAGAAGCAATTCTCGACGATATTCTATCTCTAGGCACTGAAGATATTCTTAACCGCAGATTACAAGCTCAGGTTTACTACAAGGGACTTGCAACTACTATCAAGCAAGCTAGGCAACTGGTTATCCATGGAATAATTTGTATTGGCGACCAAAAGGTCACAATCCCATCATATCCAGTTTCTCGTGATGAGGAAGAACATATTCGATATCATCCAAGCAGCGATTTGAATGATCCAGACCACCCAATTCGCAAGGCTATTGAAGGCCGCAAAGAAATGGCTGAATACAGTGCTGAAGAAGTAGATCCTGAGGCAACTCCCGAATTTGCTGAAGAAGTAAAGGCTGCTGCTGAAGAAGCACCTTCTGTTGAAAATGGAGGTGAACAATGATGACACGCCGAGCAATCGTAAACATCTTTAGCTCCTACAACAATATTTTACTAACTGCTACTGATTTGACAGGTGCAGAAACTATTACCACTTGTTCAGGTGGTCAAGTAGTAAAGTCTTCAAAAGACAGTGGTGGACAATTTGCTGCTACAAGGGCTGCAGAAAAAATGGCTGACGCTCTCAAAGACAAAGAATTCACACAATTAATTGTAAAATACCGCGCTCCTGGAGGTAACCTTTCCAACAATACTGGGCCAGGCGCACAAGCAGCAATTCGTGCATTGACACGTGCAGGTATGACAATTACTAGAATCGAGGATGTAACCCCTATAGCACATGATGGGACCAAGAAGAAAGGCGGCCGTCGTGGCAGAAGAGTTTGATTTGGAGGAGATTTGATGAAAGCAAAAGTAGTAGATGGATGGCCTCGAGAAAATGCAATTAGAATTATTTTGAGCGATACAGATTCAGCTCAAGTAAATGCAATTAGAAGAGCACTTATTTCCGATGTTCCTAAACTTGCAATTACTAGAGTAAATATAACTCAAGGAGTTGTTGAGAATGATGGACAAATATTGGAATCAGTCAATGTACTGCCAGATGAAGTCTTAGCTCACAGACTGGCAATGATACCAATTCCTACATTTATAGACGATAATATCTATTTCACCGAAAGCTGTGAAGAATGTATGTACAAGGCAGAAACAGAAAAAGGCTGCCAACAGTGTCAAATTATTTACAGCCTCAATGTTCAAGGCCCAGCACCTGACTCAGGTGAACAAACAATTACTGTTTATGCCGAAGATTTGACTACAGTATCAGATCAAAAGTACGAAATCCTGGAAGAACACAAGAGAATCCCTCTTACTATTCTTTCTAAGGGTCAATACCTCGAACTTTATGCTCTTGCTCGAATGGGTCGAGGAGGAGCTCATCAAAAGTGGTGTCCAGTTTCTGGTGTTGGATTTAGACCGCTACAAAAAGCAACTTTAAACAAGCCTAAGAAAGCCGATGTTCTATTCAATTTAGGATTAAAAACAAGCGATGGAAAAGACATCAATGCAAAATTATTCGGTTCTAACAAGACTGTAGATGATGTTAATCATATATTTGACTTAGAAAGAGCATTGCACCAAGTTGGACCAGGTACTGGAAGAGATGCAGACTTTGATGATGCAATTACTATGGAAACCGTTGAAGGTTCTTACGTTCTTTCTTACGAAACAGATGGAAGTTACGATCCAAAAACAGCGTTTAATCTAGCTATGGGCGAACTTGCTTCCCGCTTTGAAAATATTACATCTGATTTGGATAAAGCATTCGCTTGATCCAGTTTATACTAATTNCTTGATAGTGTATCTTTTAGCGGTATTTACTTTTCATCATTTTTTGAATTTAATTCATCAAATAATGCTTTCATAGTTGGATTTTTACTAGTCAATTTTTTGATTGTAAGGCCTTGTGCTTTATCATTGGCCAATCTAAGTTGGTTTCCAGAAGTTGTCANACTTTTCTTTACAGATTCTAATTTCTTTATTGTAGCATCAATTTGGTCNATTGCCTTCTGCAAATTAGTCATNGATGAGACGTAATTTTTCCCGAATTTATCTCTAAAGTCTAAAATATCATTTTGGAAATTTTCGATATCAATATTTTGAGACTTAATGATGGCTAATTCATTTCTTATNTCCAGAGATTTNCTTGCTTCGTTTCTAATCAATGAAAGCAGCGGAATAAAGTAATGGGGTCTGACAACATACATTTTCTCATAACCGTGAATACACATGTCAACAATACCGCTATTGTATAATTCATTATCCATTTCTAACATTGAAACTAGAACAGCATATTCACAATTCTTTTTCTTGCGGTCTTTATCCAATTTGGCAAGATGAGATTTATTTGTCTCTCCTTTGGTTTCATCCATTTTGTCTTTCATCTCAAACATAATTGAAACAAATTCTACGCCATTAGAGTCTTCTTCTCTAAAGATGTAGTCACCTTTGGTTCCTTTGGTTTCATCTGCATCCTTAATACTCTCATTGTCTTTAGCGAAATAAGAATTTGGGAATGCACTGGCTCTCAACAAATTGAATTGATTTTCACACCACAGCTCTAGTTTTTCTCCAATTTCTTTAACCGACATTTTAGATTTCATATCTTTGATTCTAGAGATCTCATCATCCTTTAAATCGATAATCTGTTGCTTTGATTTTAATTCGATTAGATGGGACTCAGCAAGTGTTTTCTCTCTCAATGCCATTTCTTTTTCAGCGGAACTTATCTTATTTTTAAGATCTGATAATTCTTCTTTCAATGGAGAAATTGCATCATTTATCTCTAATTTGGACTTGTATTCGGCGGAATCTAACTCGCCCTTTAATTTCTCAATTTCTTTGTCTTTGTCTGCTGCCTCTTTAGATTTCTTCTCTGCAACCTTGGCTTTTGCTAACTCAATTTCGATAATATATTTTTCTTGAGCATCTTTAAGTCTGCTTTCAAGTTCTTTACTAAACTCAGAATCCTTGATCTGTTTTGCAATATCTGCATAACCAGCGGCATCCATCTCGAAGACTTGTTCGCAATGTGGGCAGGTAACTTCCTTCATAGCCTAACATTAAGTCGAGGGTATAAAAAATAGCAGTATAATCGGATTTATTCAAATCCAATAATTATAATCACTTGCCACGATTTAGGTTTGCCTTTAGAGAAGGACGCAACTTCTCAGCACCCTTACCCTTGTTGTGTAGACCACGACCACGCTTTCCAGCAGAGGTCTTACCACGGTAGACTCTACCTTTGTGGGCTTTGTTTCCGTTAGCAGCACAGAAGACGCCTAATTGCTTATCATTGATGATAGCAGGGTGATGGGTGTCGATCATAATCACTTCGAAGTATTTGTGCTTACCATCCTGTCCGACCCAATATGAGTTCAGGACTTCCAAGTTAGGGAAGTGACGAGCAACACGCTCTTCAGCGATTCGTTGAGTATTCTTTGCCATGGTGATTTTGGAAATACCAGCCTTTGATGGTTTTCTCTTCATGTGGATCTTACCCTTTCTAAGTCCACCACGTCGAACACGGGTTCTGACTAGAACTACGCCTTGCTTGGCTTTGTAACCCATTCTACGAGCAGCATCGAGACGTGTAGGGCGGTCAATCTTACAGTTGACCGGCTCTCTACGCCATTGAGCCATACGAGTTTGGCGGAACATGTGAGGAAGAGAGTCCTTCGGACGCTTCCAAGTTTCACGAACGTGTTGATATAGTCCTTGAGCCATGTTATCACCGCTTCTCAGCATCATGCCGACTTTACTCCCCTTTATGAGTCTACCTTCGCGATACTGCGCGAAAGTTTCACCCCATTGTGAATCAATTAGTAGTCTCAAGTCCTTCAGATAAAATTCCTCGCCATCCGCCCCAAAGGGAGATGACATCCTCGTAGCCCATTTCTTTCAGAGATTTTGCAGCTATTGCACTACGGAATCCTCCTCCACAGTAAAGCACTAGTTTAGTTGATGTGGAAAAATCAAATTTTTCGATATCTCGTTCAATTACTCCTTTTCCGATATGAATTGCGCCTGAGAGATGACCGGAGTCATATTCATGCCTTTCCCTAACGTCAATAACAATTGCTCCTTGACCTATTAAGTTCAATAATTCATTAGCCGAACATTCAGAAATTTCCTCTCGAGCAGCCTCAACAATAGCCAAAAACCGCGGACTATGCTTTTTCGCCATGGCTCTGCTATGGTGGACAGGCTCATGAGGGTAATGCTAGACTCAAGGTCATGGCCGGACAGATAACTGGAGCCGAAGCGGTGCTCCAGGCGCTCATTGACGGAGTGGCAATTGACCGAGTATTAGTCGACAGAGAGAAAGATACACAAAAAATTAGAGACCTCTGTATCGAACGAGAAATACCTCTTGAAGAAGGCTCAACTAATGATTTATGGCGAATGTCTGCCGACGGACACGTCGATGCTTTAGCACTGATTGGGCGCCATCAATCAACAACTCTAGATGAACTGATGAGTAGGGGCGGAATAATCTGGTTTTTCGATGGAGTCACTTATTCTACCAATTTAGGTTTTACAATTAGAACCGCTGAAGTTAGCGGGGCAGATGGGGTAGTACTCAATGTGCCTAAAACTCATGAAGAACGACGTACGATTCGTCGTGCAAGCATGCGTGCAGATCGATTCATTCCCGTTATTTATAGCGATACAAATGAAATTTTGACTATGGCAAAAAAGCATAATTTAACAATAATTTCAGCAGAAGATATCGGCGATAGAGCACCTTGGGACGTAGACATGACTGGCGATATATTGTTGGTTGTAGGCGCAGAACGTGAAGGTATTAGCGAAGAAACACTGCAACATTCCGATTACATCGTTAGGTTGCCAATGGATGGCTTTGTCCCCTCCTATAATCTCCAAGTCGCAGTTAGCGTTCTGGCAGTTGAAGCCCTAAGGCAGCGGAAACCTTAGTCCGAATCCCTTTATTTATGCCATCACGACGGCTATCTATGGACAGAGGGACTTTCAGCCCTTCAATAAAGTTCAGAGTACTGGTATTTTCATTAATTGTTTTATTATTAGTCCCCGGTTGTTTAGATTTTGGCTCCGATAACTCTACAGAAACGTCTTCTTCGGATGGAGAAATAACCATTGAGGTATGGCATACTTTTGCTTCAGAAAGCAAAGAGGAAGAAACATTTACCAATGCAGTCAGGGACTTTGAAGCAGTAAATCCAAACATAACAGTGGAGATTACCCTGGTTCCTTATGGTAATGCTGACCAATTATTCATGACTGCAGCGCAAGGTGGCGAAGCACCGGATTTAATGCGTCTTTCTAGTGACCAACTAGGAGCAATTGGAGAGGTACGAGTTGACGGATACCCATTGCTAGAAGATTTACGGCCTCACTTGACTCCCCAAGACAGATCACAATTTGATAGCCGTGCCTTGGATGCAATGCGCTATGGCGACCAGTTATACGGAATACCCGCTAGCCAAGATTGTCTTTCATTAATCTTTAACAAAGATCTATTCGATGCCGAAGGACTTGATTATCCCGATGAGAGTTGGGATGAACAGGATTTACTTCTTGCAGCCCAATTACTAACTCAACAAGATAGACAAGGTTTAGCATTACCAATAAAGACTGCATATTGGTGGTTTCCAATTCAAGAAGGATTTGGCGGTAGTTTATTCGATGACCAAGGCAATCCAACATTGAACTCTAACGGTTCAAGCGAAGCTATGCGTTGGATGCTTGATTTAGAGTTAGAGCATGAAGTTGTCGCAACAGGAACGCAGATTGAAGGTATGAAAAACCAATTCATGGCATCACAGGCCGCTATGATTGTAGATGGGCCTTGGAATTGGGCTACATACGAAGATAGCCGTTTGAATCTAGGCCAAACTCTGTTGCCAATGGTAAATGAGTCTGGTGAAAGAATGTCTCCGCTAGTTACCTACAAGGGTTGGACAGTTAGCAAACAAAGCGCCCATAAAGTAGCATCAACAGAATTAGCATTATGGCTATCTTCAGAATCAGTACAGAAAGAATTCGCTCTTGAAACCTACACTATGCCCACACATTCATCATTAGATAGTGACCAAGAAATCCTCAATGATGAAGTAATTTCAGGCTTCTTAGAACAAACAAAAGTCGCAACCCCCGCACCTACGACCAGGGCTATGGCTTTGATATATGGGCCATTATCGACTGCTTTTGAACAAGCATATACCGGCGTAGCAACAACTTCTATTGCACTCAGCGATGCTAACGATGAGTTGGAATCTTTAATTGATAATTTACAAAGAGCAGATCCTGTTACAACAAATCCAGGTTACAGAA
>PADF01000048.1 GCA_002702945.1 Methanobacteriota archaeon | reverse complement strand
AGAGGCTAAGAAGAGAGCAAGAGATTATCTCAAACAAATGGGTCTCTGGGAGAAAAGAAACAGCAATGCCAGAGATCTTTCTGGAGGCATGAAGAGGAGGCTCATGGTAGCCAGGGCTTTGGTTAATAAACCAAGACTTCTATTACTAGATGAGCCAACTGCCGGCCTAGATATCACTAGTGCTAGAACCGTAAGAGCGCTTGTTAAGCAATTAAGGGACGAGGGTGGAACGATTGTTTATTCTACGCACCATTTAGCTGAGGCTGAACAGGTTTGTGATCGCATAATCATAATACATAATGGCGATATACAAGCTAATGGTTCTCCTTCCGCACTACTTAGTCAAACAGAATCTAAAAATCTCGAAGAAGCATATGTTTCACTAACCCAAGAAAAAGCCAGATCTAGGAATGAAGATTCAGAGTCCGAAGGTAAATTCACTCGTTGGTGGAGAACCTTATTCACTCCTAAAATACCTAAATTAGAATCGGTGGTGGATGACGATGAGTAGTTCCAAGGTCAAGAGAGTCAAGGCAATAGCCAAAAAAGAGGTTATTGAATTTACTAGGGATTGGCGGACAATAATGGCAATAATTGTTATTCCAATACTTATGTTCCCACTGTTATTCATTATGTTCCCTCTGCTACTAGAGAGTGAGGCAGCAGAATTAGATTCTTTGCAAGTGGATATCATTATTCAATCCAATGATATCCCAGATGATTTATTGCAGGAAATAAATACAACTTCAGTTTCATTATCTTTTGAAAGTTTACTCGATAATAACACGCTCGCAAATCCAGGCGATGACTTAGACCGATTACGAAGTTTATCGACCGATGCAATTTTGAGAATAGAGCAAAGAGACGATATTTGGTATTATGCAATTATACATATTTCGACATCCGAGAGTTCTAATGAAGCAAGAAATAGATTGATTCAGAGCCTTACTATTTGGGAGCAAAATGAAACTCAAAGAAGAATAACTGAACAAGGATTAGATGCTAACTCTACTTTGAATCCATTACGATGGGATGGGGAAGTATCATCCGGAGATGTTGCAACACAAGGTGAACAAGCAGGAATGGTATTATCGCTTTTTATTCCACTGGTATTAGCCGTATGGACCTTTTCTAGTGCTATCCAGCCTTCTATTGATATGACTGCAGGTGAAAGGGAAAGAGGGACTTTAGAGGCTCTGTTAAGCCTCCCGTGTTCTAGAAATGAATTACTTATTGGCAAATGGTTAGGGGTTGCAACAATTACTGGAGTGGGGGTTGTTTTGCAGATTTGTGGACTATTATTCGCAATTGGCTATCTAGCATCATCAAGTGTAATTGGAGTGCCACAACTGTCGTTAAGTGCGGTTCTATTAATTGCCGTATCAATAATGCTATTTGCAATAATGGTGGTCGCATTAGAGTTGGCAATTGCTATGAGATCACATAGTGTTAAGGAGGCAGGTTCAATTCTTGGACCAGCTATAATTCTAATTATATTCCCTGCGCTATTCACTCAGGTAATCAATCTCGATGGTGTAGAAAATTTCTGGTTTGCAGTGCCAGTTGTGAATATTTTACTTGCTTTAAGAGAATTATTGATGGACAGAGTTATCTTTGAACATATTATTGTGTGGTTTGGGACCTCTGTCCTGTATGCAGTATTAGCTGCATATTATGCTGCTAAACAATTTGGTCGAGAAGATATAGTAACTAGTTTGTCATGAAAATGCTTTGATTGCATCTCTAACAATATCTATTATCATATCGATTTCTTTTGATGAAATCATAAAGTGCGGGGTGAATCTAAGAGCATTAATTCCACCATGTATGACACCTAATCCTCTTCTGCGACACCATGGTTCAACAGCATCGAAACCAACTACTGGGAATCTTTCAGGATCCAATTCTGCACTCAGTAATAACCCAGTACCTTGGACTTTGGTTATAGTGCCGGGTAATTCATCAGACAATAGTTTCAACTTATCGACAAATTCTTTACCTCGGTCTCTAATATTATTTCGCAATTCAGGAGTCATTTGTTCTAATACCGATACGGCCACTTCTAGTGCCCGAGGATTGGTAGTCATTGTGTTTCCATAAATACCTACGACATATAATTCAGCAGCTCTGTCATTCATTCCAAGAACAGATAACGGATATTGACCAGCATTAATTGCTTTGGACCAGGTTTCCAAATCTGGTGCTTCAGAATCTTGAAACCCATCATAGTCTACTACAGAAAGGCACCCTTGCCCACGTATACCCGCCTGAATTGAATCTACTAGTAACATCGAACCGTGTTCTTT
Source organism: Methanobacteriota archaeon (assembly GCA_002702945.1). Next base: position 16,136 of record PADF01000048.1, on the reverse strand, counting down.
GGTTAATTTTCTAGCCTCATCATAAAATTCACGAGAAATACATTGTCCAGGATTTCCTTCACCTTGAACCGGCTCTACCGCTACAAGTTCGATGAAGAATTTCTCTTCTTCAGCCATAGCAAATACTTTCCTTAATGATTCAACATCGTTAGCGGGAACTAAAATTAAATTATCGCGGTTTTGAAAACTTGCGAGATTATTATCATACCCTTCTTTACATGAATGTGAAATTTGAGCAGGACGATCAGTTCTACCATGGAAACTTCGAACTATTGACACCATTTTAATCGGCATCCCCTCATATCTACCTCCAACAGATGTATGTCTCATAGCATTAACATCTGCAATTCTTAATGCCACAGTTACAGATTCGGAGCCACTATTCATGCAAATGAACTTATCAAAGGGGCAACTTCCCCTTGTATGCCCTAATTCTGCCTTTAAAGCATCAGACAATCTTTTGTGACTAAAAGATGGAGTCATGACATTAGCCATTACCCAGTTTTCCGACATTGCAGAAATTACCGAGTCAGGCCCATGACCAGCACCAAGCATCCCATATCCACCGTTATCGTGAACTACAGCTCCGTGGGAAGTGATAATCCATGGCCCCTTACCAGATAATGCGACATAAGGATTGACAGTTGCTGGAGCATAAAAATTTACAATATCGTCTTGCAACTTATCTACAAGAATTGATTCTTCTAGCATCAACATCGATGAATCGGAAGATTCTTTGATTTTCATGTGATTGCTATGACCTTCAGAGATAGCAATAGTTAATTTTTCATCGGTCTCACAGAAACTTCTGATAACATCATCGGGTAAACCCCATGTATCCATTTCACCAGTGCTAGAGCGAATGTCATGGAGCATTGATAGTGCGTCATCGGCTGAAATACTACCTTTCATCACTATTACTCGATTGGCGGAGACTATTCAACATTCGCTTTCAGATTGATAAAATCAACAAATTTACGAGTGTAATAATACTATAGTATTACTATAAGAATATTAATTAATGAAAAAGGGTACCATCGACCATGCCTAAGGTTTCTCTTGATATGCCTGCAGAAATTATTGGAGATTTGCGGTTGCATGTAGGTGATGATAGAAAATTCATCAGTTTAGCCGATGCAATTAGAACTGCATGCCGAAAATTACTAGATCAACTGGACGATATTGATATGCGACATGGGCGGAAAAATGGAGTTGATTTGGATGACAACTAAAGATGAAGCAATGCAAGCGGTAGAAAAATTACTATCGTATTTAGAAACCGATTCACAACGTGAAGGGTTGAAAAGGACCCCTCAACGAGTAATTGAGTCATGGGATGAGATTTTTTCCGGATACAAAGAAGATGCAAAGGATATTTTGGATGCTACATTTAATGGAGAAGGTTATGACGGAATTGTGCTTTTGCGCGATATTGAATTTCATTCGACTTGTGAACACCACTTGCAACCATTTAGCGGTAGAGCACATGTTGCATACATACCTGTTGATCGAATAGTAGGAATTAGTAAATTATCCAGAATTGTTGACTTGCACGCAAAAAGATTGCAAAATCAAGAAAGAATTACCAAAGGTGTGGTGGATGATTTGGAAGAACATCTTTCACCATTAGGGGCGGCTGTAATTATTGAAGCATCGCATGGATGTATGAGGTGCAGAGGTGTAAAAAAGCAAAATGCTGTAATGACAACCTCTGCAATGCGAGGAGTATTCTTTGAAAAACAAGAAGCAAGACAAGAGTTGATGCAACTAATTCAATCCGGTCCTTTGTGAGGCTTTATATGACTTCATATCCAATCGTTGAGATCTTCCATTCCATACAGGGAGAGGCATTTCATATGGGTGTGCCGCACATCTTTATTCGTTTTGGAAATTGTAATTTGAGGTGTGAGTGGTGCGACACCAACTTCCTTGAATATGATGAAATGAAATTAGAAGATATTGTTGAAAAGGTTCTAAATTATCAGTGCAAGAGAGTTATTTTCACAGGCGGTGAACCTTGCTTACAAGATTTGGATACAATCGGCAGGGAACTAAAAAAATATGACATAAATCTGTCTGTAGAGACTAATGGGACATTGAAGGTTCCAGAAATTATTGATTGGGTATGTGTTTCTCCAAAAGATCAACTGTACCCAAATAGCAAGATAATTCAGCGAACTGGCGATGAATTAAAGGTTGTTTATTGTGGNCAAGATTTANCCATGTATGATGATTTGAAACTAGGATTCACACACCATTATATCCAACCGTGTTACATTGATTCAGATAGTGTAGAGCAAAATGGATTAAATTTTGCAATGGTTGAAGATGTAGTAAAATCAAATCATGGGTGGAGACTATCTCTGCAAACACATAAATGGATGGGTGTTGATTAATGAAAAAAGCAGTTATGGCATTAAGTGGAGGTATGGATTCTACCTCACTATTACTTAGATTACTTAGAGAAGGATATTCAGTTAGCTGCATATCTTATGAATACGGACAGAAGCACAGGGTAGAAATTGACCGCTCAAAATCAAATATTGAATATTTGCAGAGTATGAATTTGCCAATAGAACAAAAAATTGTTAATTTAGAGAGTGCAATGATGATTTTCAACAGTTCTCTAATCAGTGGCGGCAAAGATATACCAGAGGGGCATTATGAAGAAGAACAAATGAAATCTACCGTTGTCCCCAATAGAAATGCTATTTTTACATCAATCATGTATGGTTATGCCCTCTCAATTGCCTCAAAATCTAATAAAAATGTCATAATTGCACTAGGAGTACATTCTGGCGATCATGCTATTTATCCTGATTGTCGTCCTGAGTTCTATAAGTCATTAGAGCATGCATTTAGTATCGGTAATTGGGATAGTGAACTTGTAAAACTAGAATTGCCATATATAGATGGTGATAAAGAATCAATACTTAGAGATGCAATCAAATCATGTGAAGAATTAAAATTAGATTTTGATTTGATTTTTTCCAATACTAATACATCATACAATCCCGATGAAAAAGGCAGAAGTTCAGGTAAAAGCGGAGCTGATATTGAGAGGATATTGGCTTTCAACGCAATTGAAAGAAAAGATCCGGTTGAATATGTTGATGATTGGGATACTGTTTTACAAAATGCAATAGAGGTTGAAAGAATGCACAAAGATGAATACTATAAAGAAAAATTAACTGAATTACAATACATGGTTACTAGACAATCCGGCACTGAAAGGCCGTTTACAGGAATGTATAATTCAGAAAAGAGAAACGGCGTCTACAAGTGTATTTGTTGCGAACATGAGTTGTTCAGTTCTAGCGGTAAATATGATTCTGGTTGTGGTTGGCCGGCTTTCCACACTGAACTAGATTCGGCAGGTATAACTAGAATTGAGGATTATAGCATGGGTATGATAAGGACAGAAGTTAGATGTTCAAAATGTGACGCCCATTTAGGGCATGTATTCAAAGATGGCCCTGCTGCTTATGGCGGTGAAAGATACTGCATAAATTCTGCATCTTTGATATTTGAGGAGGTTGAAGAATGAGTAGTTTTTTCTCTGCTAAGAAGTATGGTCATGAAAGAGGTTTTTCTGCGGCATTTAGACAATGGCGCGCTGATAGTCATTGTAAATTCATGCATGGCTATTCCTTTGAGTTCGAATTTGTATTCGGTGCAAAAGAATTAGATGAAAATAATTGGGTTGTAGATTTTGGTAACTTGAAAGATTTGGAATCTTGGCTTAGAACAAAATTTGACCACAAGACCTTAGTGGCAATTGATGATCCTATGTTTTCGGCATTTGAAACAATGCATGAGAATCAAACCATTGATATGGTGCCCGTAGATGGGACAGGCTGCGAAATGTTTGCCAAAATGGCTATGGAATACGCAAGAGAATTGATTGAGAAAATATATGAAGACCGGTGTTGGGTTGAAAGTGTTACAGTTAGAGAGCATGGTGCAAATAGCGCCATATGCCGCAGGTCTGATTAATTACTCTTCAGAGTCAATGGGTTGAATTTTCCTTCTTCTCTTACTAATCCATTCCTCATTTCCTTCAACATATTGTAGTGCAGTTGTAGCATCCAAAAAGCCACCGACCATTCTTGTTGCTTCATCCTCTGTTGGAGTTGAAAGCATTATTGAACGTATAATTGAATTCTTGAAACTGTTTTTACGCTCAATATTGCCAGGTAGAGAATCTGACATTTCTTCTATCGCTTTAACAAGTATACCTCTCAAATTTGAATTAATTGACCTTTCAAGTGGGACTATATCTGGAATGCTATTGTCCGAACCTTGCTTTTTAATGACGCGGTTTTTATGCAATTCATAAACAAAAGCATTCACGGCATGCGATAAATTTGCAATTGGATAGCCTTCCCATGTAGGGAGTGTAACCAAAAAATCACATTTGTCGAGATCTTCAGTTGACATACCTTTTCCTTCCTCGCCAAAAATCAAGCCGATTTTTCCAGTGAAATCTTCTATGCGATTTGACAATTCCCAAGGATAGGTGAAATGTCTGAATACAGTTTTGCTTCCTACTTCCCTTTTACCTGATGTACCAATTACAAGTGAACAATCATTAACACAATCTTCGAGTGAATTGAAAATTTGACAATTTTCTAGAATCTGACCTGCATGTTTTGCTCTGTTTCTTGCTTCCACATCATCAACATCACAGATAGGATTAACCAAACGTAGTTTATCAAATCCGTAATTAAGCATACTCCTGCATATTGCTCCTAGATTCCCTGGGTGCGATGTTCCAATTAGGATAATTACCAATTCATATGATGACGTTGGTAGTTTTATTTTTTGCCTATCTCCCATAATACACCCTCATAAATTCATGAATTCGGCGACCCATCTAGGGTCACATGGTTGGTATAGGAAAAAAAGGAAACCGCCTTCTTCTCTATCTTCCATAACTAGTGATCTTTTTCTAATGGAATACTTTAATTTCAAGAAATTAACTAATCGCTCTAACTCTTCCTTATCATCGGAATGTACACTAACTGGATGACGATTCCAATCTACGCGCACTGACACGCAAAACCCTCACTAATCTACACGACGTTGTAAATATCTAGTTACGTACCCAGCAATCCAATTTCTCAACTTCTTGGAGTTGACATCGGTAAGTTGTGATACAACTTTCTTGTTATGGTCAAAATCTTCAGTGAATTTTTCTCTGTGTTGTTCAACAAGTGTAATTGCTCTAATTTTAATAAAACTTGGTCTAATATTTCCCATCTTTCTCACTCCTCAAACAATTTGACTTCAATAGGGAATTCTGGGTCATCATGTCTTATGACTTGTAACCTAACTTTCCTTGGTGGATTTTCAATACCGCGAGACCATATGTATTCATTCACCGAATTATCGATGTAAACAGTTTCGTCTTCGGTTACTTTCAAGTGTTGAACAACATAATCTTTGATGATCTGGATTGCTCTGGGCGCTCTCTTAAAACGAGTAATATTCCAAGCATTCCTTAGTGGGACAATTAATTCTGATTCATTTGGTCTAGCCATACATATCACCTCATCGTTGCAGTTTACTGCGTCTCCAGTGGTGTCGCTTTGGATGCGAAACTGTATTTCTATCGGTCTTCAACATGACCCAAACTGGGACACGTCTGTTCTGCTTCTGTACCTTCATCAGGCGTATTTTTTTTGCTGCTGGTTTATTTCTTGACATTTCGAGCACCTTCTCAGATTCTACGGATTGACGCACTATGGCGGCTCTTGGATTGCGACATAAGCAATTTTTTCAACTGCTCATCAGACATGGGTGGAGTAAAGGTTTTATTTTCATAAAGTTGAACAATACTTTGTTTAATCATTTCGCTTCTTTCGGGAGTTGCGAGAGAAATAGTAGCAATTCTTGATCTGGCTTCAGGAGTTAACAACTTCTTCATTGTGTTGTCTAGGGTATTTTTCTCAAGTTGCCTCTGTTGTGCTGCTATTTCAGCATCAAGTTGTTGGTTAGCTTGATTTTCTATTTGCTTTTGCAATTCTAGCCTTCGCTGTTCCCTGATGTTTGCCAGCTCATTATTGTTTGATGCCGACATAATAACCACCTATTTCACGCCCGTTAATACTTCGAAAGACCCGGATACATTTCTTCTGCTGCAGAACGGTTAGCATGGGCAATAGAATCCAACAACTTATGACCAGACGATGTTATCCTACGACCAGAGTATAACTGTTGCTTGCCATCTTCAGAATCTATTTCTTTAGTAGGTACTTTTTCTACTAATCCTACTGATTCAAGTTGTTGAAGTGCTGTTCTAATAATATGACGTGATGCAACTCCTGGAGTATTTGGCATAGCGCCGTTGTCTTGAGAGCCTCCGTAGGTCTGTGCAAGATGAGTGACACCAATTGGACCTTCTTTAGCAACTTTACGTAGAATAGAGGCTGCTCTTAGGTGCCACCAATTAGACTGTGTAGGGGGTCTTTCCCTAGATGCACCGGTCTTAACGAAACTAGACCACTCAGGCGCTTCCATGCCCTTAGTTTCTGACAAGTGGTCAGCAAGAGCAGGTATCAAAAAATCAGCAGGGATATCATAAAATGTAGTCATACAAACACACCAAGCAATTTGCCGACTAAACTCCCCTATATGAAAAGAACGGGTGGACAATAATATTATCGTGATACCAAAGCGGCAAATACAAGTCTTGATGAAGGGGCAACTCTTGCACGAAACATGCAGAAGGCTTTGGCCCAAAACCCTAACCTAATTAGGACACTTTTGGGGCTTTCATTTACTCTCATTTTCATCCTTGCGTATGCCGTTTATGGAGCTACAGTTTCACCCTCATATTATTTGTACCAAACTGATGCGGTAACCACAAATCATGATGTCGAACAGACAAGTTCAATCTACAATGAAGAAACTAATACTACTACTTGGTACTGGGATGTGCCTGCGAATGGAGTTAATTTGACTTGGGTCAATCTAACAGCCACTGAATTATCAGATGATTCGATTATTAAATTAATCAATAGCGCTGGCCTGTATAGCAATAGATTACTAGGCGTAGCGGATGCAGATAAGTTTAGTTGTGAAGATTCATGCTACAAGAATTCTACACATGAAGCAATTAGTGAAGACGGTTCTGATGTGAGCATATATTCTATGACTACAACAGACCCTGGGCGTAGAAATAATGGCACTGTATACGCTAAAACATTAGATGATGCTACAGAAAAGGCTGAGAAGGTCATTGAGTACGAGCATTCTCCATCTGTAATTAAGATTGAGATCATTGAGAAAGGCGAAAGACAGACTTCACCAACGATCTTCCTAACTACTGTCAACGAAGATTTTTCATCCATTGAAGTATTTTCAATAGATGCTGCAACAGAATTCCTATGGGCCTTAGCCGCTGTAGTAGGGTGCTTTTCAATGGTCTTAATTCCCTCGTTCGGATTATATTTTGCATCTAGGGCTAAAGAGAGGAATAATGAGTTAAAGCTTAAACTCGCCGAAGAAAATGTTGACAACATTATCGAGCAAGAATAATTCCATTGACCTCATATAGATTATATGTCTTGGAATAAATGATGCGCGGAACCAAATTTGTATCAACGGTTCTTCTCGCAACATTACTTTTAGTATATATCAACCCTATAGCACAAGAGACATTCAATGATCAACATATCAATCACGCAGGTCGTTCAACGGGAGTAGATTTGAAGATTGAAGGTGCATCATTCAGTTATACTAATTCAGTAGATCAGCAGAAGTATCAGATGTTTTCATCAAATGGGCCCATTACAGGAAGGCCAGATAGCCTGTTTGCCATAGACACTGTTATCAATGTTCCAATTACAATAGAGGTGGATGTTCGTAACATAGGCTCAACCAATTCCGGTAGTTTAACTGTAAACCTTGTAATATCTCATAATGAATACGATAATTTTGAATTACATAATGAATCTATCCAATTAAATTCGATAAACAGTGGAGGTAGTTCTAGCGGACAATTCACAATAACTCCAAAATATTCGGGTAATCATTCATTGGCAGTTTATCCAACACTAGCAACATCAACCGATGATAATCCAAGTAATGATAGATATACAGGCACATTTACTGTTGCGTCTAATTATTACAACTGCGATGACTTAACGTCATGGAATGTAGGCAATGAATGGAGTTCAAGTATCGATACATTTCTATCACAAGGTTCCGCGTGTCATTTAGGAAATGGGCAAAGTTCGACATATTCTAATAACCTCAACACAGCATTAATTACTCCTATTCTTGACATGTCTGATTCTGTACAAAATCCACTGCGAACCAATGGAATAACTTTCTTTTACACNGGAAGTGTTCTACAAGGTGACATATTGAGGATATATGTAATAGATGAAATTGGAGTATGGAATGAACTTGCAACAGTTAGCGGGACTGTTGACCCATTGTTATCGGATGGTACCAATTGGCAAACTTGGTCTGTGAATAATATGGGCTTTAGTTCACCATTAATACCTGTTCAACCACAATTTTTCCATAGCCAAACGCAGTTTAAATTTGAATTTACTAGTGATGCTTCAAATAATGATATTGGAATTTGGATGGATGAAATTGTAATTGTATACGATCAAAAAGTAAAGGCTGATGAGTTCGGTTTGGCGCTAAATGGTGTGTCAAGTCTAGGTGCTGTACCTGAATCTTGGGGTAAAGTAACAGTTGAAATTACCAATGTAGGCAATATTACTGAAACCTTCATTCCATCTACTGTCGGACTACCAAATAATTGGAATTTATATTATTCATACTCGACTGGAGTCAGCATTAATCCGTCTTATGGAATAACATTAAAACCAGGTGAAATTAAACAATTTGACATAAATTTTCAACCAGATATTGATGCAACAATTGGCTTATATCAAATCACATTCCAAGGAACTTCGAGTCAGTATAACTCTGTCTCATCACAACTTAATATGCAATTCGAAGTGATGCCTGACAGAATACCTATGATTATACTCCCTAATCCAAATCCAAGTTGTCAACCAGGAAATACTTGTACATTTACTATTGGAGTTGATAATATAGGTGGNGCTACAGACGTTTTCGACTTATCAATCGATACCCAAATATTACCACTTGGATGGAGTGTTGCGTTTGCGTGGTCACAATCAACAAGTATTTTGTCAACGCCTGGAATTACACAGGATATACTTATGACATTCACCGTTCCTAGTGATGCGGTCCCAGATAGCATCGCAAAATTTGAATTAATTGCTAGGTCTCAAAATGATTCGACAAGAGTGGACATAGAAGAAATAGAATTGACTGCATCTATGATTAGTATTGCAGATATTACGATGAATACCCAAAGTTTGAATCAAAACTGGAGCATCATTCCTGGTGAATCAAGAACTATATACTACACTGTTTGGAATAATGCAACTAGTCAAGATATATTCGTACCTTCGGTAGAAGTTAGAGATTTGGGGCAATGGATTATTGAAGATCCTAAACAGACAATGCTTGTAATAAATTCTGGCAAAACCTCTGCTTTTAGCATCACTATTACAGCCCCTATACAAGCACAGTTGGATGATATATGTCCAAAATTCACGCCAGTCGTAACCTCTAGTCGAAGTGGAACACAATTCAGTGGTCAAGAATTTGGTAGTATTGAAATTTCACGGCAGGATGATTTATCTTTGCGCGTAATTGAGGAAATATCTATCATAAATCCTGGAGAAGAAAACCGATTACAAATTGAATTGGAAAATAATGGAAATGGTCCGGCTATGGCCAATATTGAAGTTGATGGGATTCCAAATGATTGGATTTGGCATCTTGAATATCAAAATATTACTGTAGAAAATCCTATTTCACTAAGTGCAATATATGACTTGGAAAATATCAAACAAATTTCGATTATAATTAATCCGCCATCAACAACTCTTGCTAACAGTATCTACCAATACAGTATTTCTGTTTCATCTAATGATGGATTTGAAGACTATAATAACTCAGATAATAATGTTGATTTAGTTTCAACGATTTCTACTAGCNATAATTTAGTATTGAATAGCAATAATTCAAATATATACTCNGGAATAGGTAACACTACGTACATTATAGCAAACATAGAGAATCTAGGGAATGTTATTGAGAATGATTTGATGGTTAGAGCAAAACTAACTACTTTAGGAAATAATCTTGATTTCAATCCCTACTTCACTATTTCAAATAATGGAATAATATATTCGATGGATAAGTATCACCAATTNCCTCTAAATATTGGCGAGTCTAAAGAGCTTAAAATTAGATTTACAGTGCCCGNATTGACAGAAATCGGCACTCAAATAATAGTTAGTTTTGAAATCCAATCAATGGGTCAAAATGGCCCTATATTTAATTCAATAGAAACCAAAGTGAATGTTGACTATAGAAGATTAATGGATTACTCTGTATATTCAAATAATAATCAAATTATTGAAGAAGGAAAATCCGCTCTAGTTCTATTTAATTTGACATCTAAATCTACAGTGACTGAAACTTACACAATTACTGCCCAATTACCTGATGAATGGCAAGCATTATGCGGCGGTGCAATTCTTAACGCAAGCGGATATGAATTAGAATTACCAGCCGGTCACATAAATGAACAATTTAAATCAATACAGTGCGAAGTATTCGCGCTGAATGGTGAGGTTCTCGGCGACATAATATTTACTATTCAAAATGAAGACGGGACAATTATTCACAACATAAGTAGAAATTTTGAATTTGAAAAATCTTCTAGCGAAACATTTTCAATTTCTAGTAATATGATAGCAGGGTCAATAGCTGGATTACTTGGTGTAGTACTTCTAACGTTAATAATTTTAAAGAAGAAAAGAAACAACATAAGTGAAAATTTAGAAGATCTAAATGTTTCTAAAACCGCACCAAAGATATCTGGACCTCCTGTTTCAGGGCCACCNGTGCAGTCATTTTCNAATCAACCAACNACATCAATNGATACACAAAATATTCATCAGCCAAAAGTCATGGAAGTAAGTGTTAATCAAAACCCAATTAGCAATACACAAAATATACCACCACTTCCACNTACTGGGTTACCAGAAGGATGGACGTACGAGCAGTGGACTTATTATGGGCAAAGATATCTTGATAANTTAAATGGTGAATAAATATGCAATACCCTGCACTTTGGTATGGACTATGGTTCATAATATCTTTTTGTGGAGTCATGACATGGTATCTTAGAAATTTCACACAAAGGATACAACTAACAAAATTCATAGCCTTGGTAGGAGTAGTTTCGATGGTAAGTATGGTGCTATGGACATTTATCGAATTTTGAGGATTAATTATGCAACTAAGTGGCATCGAAGGTCATCCAATGAAGGATAAATATCCTTGTCGGCTACCAGTCTGGTGGGGTTATATTGGTGAAGCGGGATCTCATCCAGACGTCAAGGGAGTGACTGGTAGAAGAGTTGTATTAAGAATACAGAAGAGATTCAATAGATTAGAAAGAATACTTGCTAAATTATTGAAAGCTCCAAAGGAAGTTAGGAGACCATTAGATTCAATGAATAGTATGCTTTGGGAATTGTGTAACGGTAAAAATCGGTTTGAAGAAATATGCATAATATTGGATTCGGTATTCCATGAGGATATTGCACCGGTAGTAGAAAGAACTAGAAGGGGNCTTGAGAGTCTNAAAAGTCAAAATTTACTAACAATTCTTGATGAAAAGTTTACTGAGAAATGGGATATTGGAATAGGTATGACTCCAGTTAATCAATCNCTTGGAGAACTAGANCCTTTGCTAGGAATTGATACTGGAGAAGAATAATCAACTATCATTTGGCTCCCAAACAAGTCTCAAACCAATGCCATCACTGCGATTTTCTTTTGCTGTTTTATTCCTAGCAGAACTTCTTGTAGAGTCACTTTCGGTAAACCAACTGCCCCCTCTATGAACCTTAACATTACTTCCAGTTATTGATTGTGCATCTTGACTAGAACCTTTNTTCGAATAATTAGAAGAGTAATCATCTTCGCACCACTCAGAAACATTTCCGTAAATATCTAAGATACCCCACTCATTAGGCTTCTTTTGACCTACAACATTGGGAGAAGCACCAGAGTTGCCTGCATGCCANCCATAATCATCAAGATTTGAATCTAGATTGCCAAAACACCATTTTGAATCAGTACCAGAACGTGCAACAAATTCCCATTCTGACTCCGTTGGTAACCTCCATCGTCCTTTCAACCCCAAATTAACCACATCCTTGGTAATAGAATTCAAAATAGAGATAAATTCTTTGGCGTCATTCCAGGAAACCCTCTCGACTGGTTGAAGTCCAGCAGTCCATCCATCAGAAAATTTGGATGGGTTTGATTCCATTATTGCCGACCAGTGGGCTTGAGTAACCAAACGTTCACCAATAAAAAATGGCCTTGAAATAATTACTTTGTGGACAGGAAGTTCTCTATCTAAACCATCACCTACAGAATCTCCCATGAGAAATTCATCAGGTTCAATTAATAGATAATTGCCACCATAATCATCTGTAAAACTAGGCCTCGACATTAAAAATCACCATTAAGATAATTTTTTACTTGTTTCAACAACTGAATTAACCAATTTTTCAAGCCTCTCGACGATTTCAGGATCAATCAATTGACCATTATCATCAAATGCTTCCTTGACTTTACCGATTGCCAATTGCTCAGGAACTGGCCAACCATGAATCCATCTCAACATTATCCGCATATGATTTAGTGTGTTGGAATTTTGAGCGCCACCCAATGTAGACATCAATCCAAAAACTTTACCAGAAACATGTTTTGAATATAACCAATCGAAAGTATTCTTCATCGCACCTGACATTGTACCATGATATTCGGGGGANGACACTAGAAAAGCATCACATTCGGATGCAAGTTCTTGGAATCTTTTTACATTTTCATTTTCCCAACAACCTTCTTCACCAACAAGTGGAAGAGGGTCAACAGCTAAATCCCAAAAAATTGTTTCTGCNCCCAAATCTTTGGCGATATCGAGTGCCAAATTAACAAGCATTCCGCACTTAGAGGTTGTACGATATTCACCACTTAACCCGAGTATCTTCATTTTCTCACTAAACTTTCCAAGCAAGCGCGGTTATTCAATGTAAGTATTTGATAATGCATGTATAAGCAATGCTTAAGCGGGATAGGTTATGGCAAAAATTGATTGCCATGACCGACGGTATAGAATCCGAACTTATTGAAAGCGCAGACGATGATGGTGATATTCAAAATCAAGTTCAGTTACAGTTGATTATCGGAGAAGAATGTTCACGCAATGACGACCATAAAGGGGCATTANCTGCCTTCAATAAAGCAATATCTCTTGACCCATCGTGTGACATGGCATGGTTCAATCGAGGAGTATTACTAGAAGCACAGCAAGACGCAAGAGGTGCAAGACAAGCATTCCAAATTTGCCTAGATGTCAATTCCAATCATGCTCCAGCAACCGCAAATTTATGCATATTGTTAGAAAGGATTGGAGATACNTCAGGAGCATATGAAATGTCATTAAAGGCATTAGAGTTCTACCCGGGCCACCCTGCTATTCTAGAAGTAAAACAAAGATGTCAGGGTAGTGGNGAGAGTAAAACTATCGAGCAAATGGAACCTGTNGTAACAGAAGATACATTCAGACAAGACGATTTAGTTACTGCAATGAGTGATGCAGGAATTGAAGATGAAGCAGCAGTGCTACAAGAAGCAGTTTACCATGACTCGGATGATAATAAGGAACTAGACCTTGGAGAACTTCGTTCAGCTGCTAANGTAGTGGCTGCTAAAGAAGATATTCAAGAACGGATAGAATTNGTTCAGCCAGTTACCGAATCAATTCCTGAAGAAATCCCTGATATGAGTATTTCCGAACCAACNAAAGTGGATATGGATTCANTGGTAGAAGAGGCTACTGNCATGATAAAAAATAATGATCCGGCTTCAGCATTGAAATTGTTAAAACCCTACTTGAAAAATGAAGCTTCAAATCATGCTGCTTCGTGGAGATTAGCAGGTGGCGCNATGGCGCGATTAGATCTTAATGACCATGCATCGTCAGCATTGGAACATGCCCAGAAACTCGACCCATCNAATTCGAAAGGATGGTTTAANTTNGGTTCTGTAAAACAACGCTTAGGTAACCTAGAAGAAGCAGGTACATGTTATGCAAATGCACTTAGAGAAGACCCCCAATATCTCAAAGCTGCGATTAAATGGAGTGATAGTTCAAGACAGATCAATGATATCGAGGGTTATTTAGCATCAGCCACAATAGTCACAAATTTACAGCCAGAAAATCCAATAAAAATGGAACTAGCAATTACTCTTATCGAACTTGCTGAAGGAGAGTCGGAGGTTCTAGAATTGAGCAGTGGATTACCGCCAACACTTCCTGCAGGACCCGAATTGGCGGCTAACGCAATTGAACTACTAGGTGAAGGGAAATCAGAATTACATGCTAGAGCATATACTGCAATGAATAACCATGTAGAATCAGTAACCATTTGGAAGTCATTGATTCAAGATCAAAAGGAAAATCATATTTTATGGAGAGGCTTATCCAAAGCATTGAATGCTGCTGGTGACTTAGAAACTTCAGAACGATGTAGAATTAAAGCTGAAGCATTAGAAAAGTCGTCACAAAATAATGGGTTAGATACAGTTGTTGAGCCTGTAGCTCCTTCGACTTCTGAAGTTGTTGAATCTAAGGTTGCTATGCCAACAGAGGAACAACAAAATATGGCAAACCAAGTTTTACTAAATCCGATTCAGTCACAGCCAAAAGAGGAGGTTCAAGCACAAGTGAATCCTCAAGTAGATTTGGCTAAGGCTGCTCTTGACGTTCAACAAAACTCATTGGTTGCTGAAGAGTTCAAAAATCCTGTATCAAACGCAGTTTCTAACCAGGACATTTCTTGGTATAACCAAGGTGTTGCGTTAATTGAGGCGGGTAAGTATAGTGAAGCACTATCATGTTTCGATAGAGCCCTACCTTCATTTGCCAACGATGATGAAATGGTAATAAGGATTCTAAATGGCAGAGGAAACGCATTTTATTATCTAGAAAATTTCCCTGCTTGCGTAGAATCATATCACCAAGCAATGTTAATTCGCCCAGAAGATGTTAGAGGTAAGACACTATACAATATGGGTACAGCATACGCTGAAATGGAACGATTCCAAGATTCGATAAAGTGTTTTGAACAGGCAATTCCAAGAGGATTGTCCAAAGAAGAAATTAAGAGAACCAAAGATCAAATACGTAGATGTAATATTTTACTAAAGGAACAAAATAAGAAACAAAAGAGATGACAATTAATGGAAGATTCAAATATTCAAGTTATAGAAAAATTCATTGAAGCCGGTTTGGATGAAAAACAGGCAAGGCTGATTATCGATTTAGCAACTCAACCCCCTTCTAAGGCTAGTGAAATTGGGAAGAGAATCGGTATATCAAGGATGGACGCATATAATTCTTTAAGGAAATTACAAGAACAGGGACTTGTTAAAGCAACATTAGATAAGCCAATCAGATTCTTTGGAATGAAAATCGAAGAAGTTTTTGAGCAAATTATTCGTATTAAGGAAATGGATCTTCGTAGGATTCAACAAAATTTAGAAAATCTTAGTACGAATTTAGATATTCCAATAATGTCAGTAGATCAATCGACAGAAGAAGATTCATTTTCAGTATTGAAGGACCGTCATACAATAATGGCAACAATAGAGTCAGTAGTTTCCGAGGCAGAAAATCATGTATGGTTATTGCTAGGAAGATGGGGGATTCTGCATTTGCTACGTTCAGGTGCAAAAGGTTCAGTTGAAGATGCAATTTCTAGAGGGGTTGACATTAAGATTGTTGCTTCAGTAGACAAGAGAACTATTCGTTTCTTTGATGGATTAGATGATAAGATAGAGGTTAGACATCACGAGGATTTCAATCTTAATGGAGTATTTGTTGATGATGAAGTAGGAATACAATTTGTTCACACTGAAGATTCTCCGACTGGCCGCGGTAAAGAAGATACTGCAATTCTAATCGAGTCGGGAATGCTTCTTTC
>PADF01000047.1 GCA_002702945.1 Methanobacteriota archaeon | reverse complement strand
TGTGCTGTTTGCGGTGCTGCCGATGATGACTATACCGGTAGCCACTTGATTAGCCAAAGCGAATCTGGTACACTTAATGCATGGTTTGTTCATTTATCTGAAGGAGTAGACCAAACAAGTAAAAATGAATTTGATTCCCTTTGGAATAAAGGATTGATACTCGATGAAACAGTTGTAATTCACGGCACTGCTCTTGATTCTTCACAGTTTAGTCAAATGGCTAGTGTCGGCTCCGATTTGGTTTGGTCGCCACTTTCAAATCTTCTATTATACGGCGATACTACTGATGTTGTTGCTGCCGACCAAGCAGGTGTCAAAATCTCAATTTCCCCAGACTGGGGGCCAAGTGGTTCAAAAAATAATCTGCATGAACTAAAGGTTGCAGATATGTGGAATGCAAATAATCTAGGTGGTCATTTCAGTAACTATGAATTGGTTGAAATGGTAACATCAAACCCTGCTGATACAACCGGTTGGGCCCAATTTGTTGGAAGGGTCAAAGCAGATTTGTATGCTGATTTGGTGGTAATAGATACTTTCCATGACGACCCATATCGTAACTTAATCGAAGCAATCGATGCGGATGTTGCTCTAACTATTGTCCAAGGTAAAGCAGTATTTGGCGATATAGATTTGATGCAGCAACTACAAGGTGATGATTGGGAGTATGTTAACGGCTCAGGATTCCAAAAAGCCGTTGACGTTACCTCGATGACCGAAGTTGATGGAACTCAAACATTTCAAGAAATTGAAGCCGGATTAGCTATGGCAATGCGCCATGAGTTTAGCGACATGAAAGAGCATTGGAATGAGTTCGATGACATGACAGATAGTGAGATCAATGCGTGGCTAAATTCAACATTTGATGGTGATTACAGAGATGATGTTAATCACTTGAAGAACTTAACTCTAGACCCTATTTTCACTTCAGGAGATGCTCGTTACTTCGATGTGATTAACCGTTCAGCACATGCTAATTTCCACATCGATATGACCAAACTATACGATGACTATTACACTGTAGAAATGGTTAATGGTGATAGAATAAATGTCAATGTTCAGTTACCTGATGACGAGGTTAACTCTGGAGATAATACGGATAACAATGACGCAGGAGACACAACTGTTCTCCCTGGCCCTGATGATACATCTGATGATTCTGATAACACAGGCTCAACTCAAATTCCGGATGCCCCGAGCGGTACTGATGAAGACGAATTCTATGATGAAGCTAAGGCTGATGATGACACTAAGCGTCAGTTGATTCTAATTCTAGTGGTAATTCTAGTTGGAATGATGTTTGGCCTGTATGTAATAAGTAAAACAGGTGGAGATGACTTACTTGAATCTGGTCAAGTGGTAATCGATAAGATGTGGGATGAAGATAATCCTGAACCGATGTCAGAAGAGAATGTGAATGACTCTTCGGAATCAATTGAGGAAGATAAGTCATCTAGTAATGAAACTGATTCAACCAAAGAAAAAGTCGCTAGAGCAATGAAGAATGCTGGATTATCTGCAGTTCGAATGTTTGCCAAGATCGACCAAACCTCAGATGGCTTTGTCTCAAGAAGAGAACTTAGAACAGCAATTACTGGAATGCTAAAGGATGATATTAAGATGAAGGATTTAGATGCGATGATTACTACCTTCGATAAGAATGGTGATGGAGTCATAAGTCTAGATGAATTCCTTGAAGAGATGGAAGAAAAGCAACCTGAAACATTTGTTCCAAAATTGCCTAAACTAGCCCCGCCACCAAAGGATGACTAAGTTAAATCCCAAGTCGGCCCATCTGCAGAATCTGTTACAGTAACTCCCATTTCATTGAGTTTATCTCTAATTCTATCTGCTTCTGCCCAATCTTTGGTATTCCTTGCATTGGTTCTCTCGACAAGTAATGCCTCGACTTCTTGAGCGATTTCTGCTCGACGAGGATCTTCTTCTGGCTCTAACAGTGCGAATTCTCTTGACGGCAGAATACCAAGAACGGTTCCAGCAGTTTCTTCCAGCAAGTCAACTGCGTAGTGTGCAAATGCATTTTTATCATCATCATCCAAATCAGTTTGTAAAACTCTACTTATTTCTCTAATCATTCCTAGAACCTTAGCAACAGCTCCTCGAGAATTGAAATCATCATCCATCGAATTAGCGAATCCTTCGCCCATCTTTTCCAATAATCCTAATGACTTACCAAGAGGCAAGGGTGATGCTAAATCCGCTTGTGGTAATGAGACTGGAGGTTGGTCAGACATATTTTGAAGGGCTTCAATATAACACTGTAGAACCTTGTTATAATTTCTTTCAGCATCTTTTAGTAAGGTTTCATTCATATCTATTGGGGAACGATAATGTGCATTGATTAATGCAAATCTCAAAACCATAGCATCTACTTGTTGAAGAATATCTCTAATTGTCCAAAAATTTCCTAAGGATTTACTCATTTTTTCTCCATCGATATTTACGAATCCATTGTGTAACCAGTGATGTACNACTGGGCTGCAACCAGTATGACATTCTCCTTGGAAAATNTCTGCTTCNTGATGAGGGAATCTTAGGTCATGTCCACCGCCATGGATGTCAAATTGCGAACCGAAATAATCCATTGACATAGCAGTACATTCGATGTGCCAGCCAGGGCGTCCTGGTCCCCAAGGAGAATCCCATGTGGGTTCTCCGGGTTTGGCTGATTTCCAAAGTGCGAAATCTTTGTGATCTCTCTTACCCGAGCCAGTTTTTTGAACTCTTCCTCCTGCACCAGAACGAACAGCATCAATACTTTGTCCTGTTAACACACCATACTTTTCTGGTGCTGATTCTACATGGAAATAAACGCCATCATCTGCTTGATATGCATTACCTTTATCGATTAAATCTTGGGTGATTCTAATCATATCATCAACGTATTCNGTACATCTAGGATAATCATCTGCTCTAAGGATATTTAGAGAATCCATATCTTCATAATAACCTGCAATATTNTCTTCAACAATCTCTCTCCAATCTTCACCAGTCTCTATTGCCCTATTGATTATCTTATCATCGATATCGGTGAAATTCTGTACATAGTGAACATCAAAGCCGGAGAACTCTAACCACCTGTGGATTAGATCAAAGGCGAGATAACAACGTGCATGGCCAAGATGACATTTGTCGTAAACAGTAACACCACAAACGTACATTGAAACCTTTCCGGGCTCCATTGTAGTGAACGCAACTTTTTCTCTTCGACGAGTATCGTGCAGGCGCAGAGGCATGGGATTCAGCACGTGGTGTTAGCCACTTCACTTCAAGGTTATACATGATAATCCCTAGGATTCCCTAAGGCGAGTCAATTGAAAATTCTGGAAGATNGTTTGATGATTGGCTCAATTCGTCTAAAAGATTTGGATATTGCGCGGATTAGTTGGATTTTACCTGCTATTACTGTTCCTGTTGCAATGATTGTTCATATCTTACTAGGCAATGCGAGGACTTTTCCAATTTTTATATCCGAAGCAGATTATCCGGGTTTGGAAAGATGGATTTTTACTATTGGCTTGTGTNTNGCNGGGCTAATGCAGATNATCTTTGCTTGCAGAATGTGGGCCACTATGAGAAATAATGAACGCAAAAAACTGATGCATCTAACACTGCTATGTGGCTTATTTACTGGAGGGAATTTGGTCATCATGTCTTTTGCTAATATGTATGACCACCTTGCCTTACACGTTGTGACAGCNTCAAATGTTTTTCAGGGAGGAATGTTATGGGCACTACTCGCACACTTTTCCCTTCCAAATGCAAATAAGAANGGTAGAAAAATTCGTGTNTGGGGTATGTTAATTTCGTTAATTTCCTATATCGTAATGACACAAAGTGTTATCCGGGCCGTTAAAGATTTAGAAAAATATGGCCTTGAGCAAGATACTATTTTCACTCTTAATTCCATTCAGTCTGCGATAGAAGTTGCTGCGATTGCCGAATATGGCCTATTTGTTGGTTTGATAATGGCGCTATATTCATTTGAATTTGACTTTAGAGAAAGGTCANAGGAATCAGAGTAAAGCATCTTTGAGCGATATTAACTGTTTAGACATATCGAAAACTTCTGCTTCTTTCTCAGTCATGTCGCCAACCTTTATCGCTTTAGCAATAACTTCTGAAGTTGCCTCTGGATGATATTGAACTGTNCTAATATTTCTTGTCGGATGCTTACATGCAACAATTGCACAATGTTCTGATTTAGCAATTACTTCAAGTTCTCCTGAATCAATAACATGGTCTTGNTGAGTAAATAATGCATTTATTTNTCTNCCATCNTNATAGTNTACAGGAGCTACCATCTGGCTTTGATTTTCTTCTCTGATCACCTTGCCTCCAAGTGACGCAGCAATAATTTGATGGCCAAAACAGATTCCTATCATCGGCACTTCGACCTCTCTAATCAAATCAGCAACATCGTCCATCCAATCTTCCCATTGACTGACATTNCGTCTTGANCCTGTTATTACAACAAAATCAGCATCTACAGGTTTATCGACNACTTGTCCAAATCCATAATCAACTCTATCTGTNGTATGAGGTGACCAAAGATATACCACTGGATCTTTAAAATGAGAGATTATTTCCCTAACTCCTTCTTTACCGAAGGCTTTCCTTTCAGCCAATAAATCAACAACTAAAAGTTTCATCTTATGCCTCATTTGAGAGTGCTTTTTTCGCTTCAATCGCCGCATCATTTGCTTTNATTTGTTCCCAAACCAGCTCGGCAATATCCTTTACTTCCATCTCTGAACCAATAGCAGAAAGACCGTCAGTAATCATTGTTGAACAGAATGGGCAACCAACTGCNACNGTATCTGCTCCAGTCTCAGCGAGTTCTTTTGAACGNATTACATTGACTCTGTCATATCCTTCATCGACATGTTCTTCCATCCACATTTGTGCTCCACCTGCACCGCAACAGAAAGANTCTTTTCCNCTTCTTTCNGTTTCGATATCAACGCCACCGATAGCATTTCTAGGTGCATCTAGTTCTCCTCCAATTCGGCCTAGATAACATGGGTCATGATAAGTCACTTTACCATCATGAGATGGTTCTGGTAATTTGCCTTCACCTTGTAAGTGATTAATCAGTTGGGAATGGTGCATGACCTCAATATCTTCTCCCCCATAATCTTTGTATTCCTTACCTAGAGTATGGAAACAGTGTGGACATGATGCGACAATTTTCTTGACGCCTATTTCCTCAAAAGTTGCTAGATTTGTTTCTGCAAGCATCTGGAAAAGATATTCATTACCGGCTCTTCTAGCAGCATCTCCAGTACAACCCTCTTGCATTCCTAAGATTCCCACATCAAGACCGGCTTCTTTCATTACACTAATGGTATCTCTAGCGACTTTCTTATTGCGCTCATCAAAGGATGCTGCACAACCTGCGAAGTAAATATATTCTGCAGGCTCTCCAACTTTAACATCAAGGTCAGATGCCCAATCTCCTCTTTCATGGGAAGGAAGTCCATACGGGTTAGAGTCAGANTCTANATTTTCNATGGTCGCCATCAATGGCATNACTGTATCTTCNACTTTCTCATCAAACTCCATTCTTTCCATCATTAAATGTCTTCGAGCATCTGTGAGTTTNGGTACATGATCGATATAGATTGGACAAGCCTCTACACATGCATGACAAGTGGTACAAGCCCAAATCGAATCCTCGCCAAATCTGGCAATCATATCTTCTTCCGGTGTTTCTCCAGCCATCAAAGTTGAGTAATTATCATTAGCATAATTACGGACATCATGAATAATTTGCATTGGATTTAATGATTTTCCAGAAGCATATGCTGGACACACATCTTGACATCTTGCACAGGAAGTACATGCCCATCCATCGATCAAACTTCGCCANGAAAAATCGGTATAATTTGCCGACCCAAATGACTCTAAATCTAATTCATCAAGTAGAACCGCTTTTCCATTATCTCCTGTTTGTAGTGGTTCCATTGTCGCCATAGGACGCATGTCATGGAAGAAAACGTTAGGGAAAGCCATAACCAAGTGCATGTGCTTGGATAATGGAATTAAGAAAAGGAAAGTGGCGATAGCCAACATATGCATCCAATAAGCACCAACTACTACTGCTGTGGTTGGGACAATTGTATTAGCAACCCATGCTCCAATTGGTTCCCAGGTTGATGAAACTCCTTCTTCGCCTGCTTCGACAAAGAATGAAGTAACTGTAATTGTCATAATCAGAAGAAGAATTACATTTCCTTCTAATTGAGATTTACCTTTCAGTTTTTCAGGAGTNAAAACTAATCTTCTTGTCAAAGCCGCAACACAACCAATCAAAGCGATGGTGTATCCGGTTTCAACCACTAAATTCCAAGGTCCTCTAGCAAAATCTGGTAAGACATTGTGTGAAAACCAATTAGCTGTAGCTAAATCAAACATATCNGTGGACAACATTAGGAATCCCCAGAACATCAAAACGTGAATTCCACCCGCTATTCTATCTTGAAGTACCTTCTTTTGTCCTAACCATCCTGTAATGACTTCGCTAACTCTCTTACCCCAATTATCGAATCTATTATCTGGTTTTCCTTTCATAACGAGCCTAGTAGCTTTGTAAACTTGATATCCAAAAAAGCTTCCAGATACTAATCCGATTAACAGTAAAAAAACCCAACCAGAAAATGGCCCATAATCCATCATTAGTGGGTGTTCCATAACATCGCCTAGGCTGTGCCTAAATTGCCCAACCATCNCATAGTATTGAACTCACCGTTTCAAAAATAGATTAAACTGTTAGATAAGAAGGGATATGAATTAGCGAGTTTTGGTCGGTATCAGTGGGAAGATGTCTAGCGTAACAGCCAGTGCACCGGGTAAATGTATTCTCTTTGGAGAACATGCGGTTGTATATGGACATCCTGCAGTAGCAGTGGCAATCGAGCAAAGGATTAATGTCAAGATTAAGAAGAATAATTCAAAGTCTGATTATTGGAAATTAGACGGGTTGAAATTTGACCCTAAAAAACACCCTCATATTGAAGCAATAAGACAAAGGTTGTGGCCTGCTGAATTAGGTGCTCCGCCGCTTTCCATAGAAATTACTGGACAAATACCAACTGCCTCGGGACTAGGTTCTTCAGCCGCTTTATCAGTCGCTGCTAGCGCTGCTCTAAGATCTGCCAGAGGGCGTTGGTTCAATAATTTAGATGAGGACAATGGGGCTGAATATTGGTCTGAAGGGTTTTCTAGTCTAATAGAGGATACCGATGTCCACTCCGAAGACCAACCCAATAAATCANTTCGAACTGGGGTTGGTGGTGAAAAGATACGTTACTTATCTGGTAAGCAGGTTGTCGATTATGACGAATGCGCATTAATTGCTCATGCTGTTGAAGCAATTGCGCAAGGAGGAAGAGCATCTCCGATGGATTCTTCGACGTGTAGTCATGGAAGTGTCGTAGTACTTAGCGATCGTAAAGAGCAAGATATTGAATGGCAATATGCTAGAAAATTGATTACTCCTGAAGGGGCGCGTGAATGGCAGATTCATACGTTATCAGTTCCTAAAGATGAAGTATACTTGGTAATTGGAAATACTGGGATACATGCACCTACATCTGTCCAAGTNGAAAAAGTAGCCAAAATGCTAGATGACCNACCGGAAAGAATGAATGAAATTGAAACGATTGGAGTTATAGCTAGAAGAGGAATAAAGTCGTTACTTTCCGGAGACTATGATGCTGTCGGACGTGCAATGTCTGAGAACCAGTTAATGCTACAAAGCATAGGTGTCTCTAGTCCAGAATTAGAAAGATTAATTCAGGCCGCTATTCCAACTTCGTTAGGTGCTAAATTAACCGGAGCAGGTGGTGGAGGTTGTATGGTTGCATTAACTAGGAATCCAAAAGCAACAAGTGAAGCGATTGAATTAGCAGGTGGACGAACAATAATATCTTCATTTGGAGCATCNGGGATGACTTTAGATGAATGTTCTGAAGATTTTATTTGGAAAATTTGAGNGGCATTTTGTTTTTTAAAATATGCTTTTATTTATATACCTCTTTTAAGTCGCTTATAATATGACAACAGATGAAGAACGTCTAACAGTAGTAAATGTAGTAGCAAGCACCCGAGTGGCTGAGGAACTTGACCTCCCAGATATTGCAATTCAATTGAATTGTGAATATGAGCCTGAACAATTCCCTGGTGTAGTATACCGTGTAACCGACCCTAAACTAGCAATTCTAATGTTCCGTTCAGGACGTGCAGTTTGTACCGGTGGAAAAGATGAAGATAATATCCACACAGGTATCGATCGAATGATTGCTGACCTTCGTGGTGCTGGAATCAAGACATGGGATCTAAAAGATGTAGAAATTGAAGTCCAAAATATGGTTGCAACTTANGCCCTCCACTACCCAGAAGATTATGATGGAAACGATAAGTTCACTGGCGAACCACTTGCTGGNGTACCAAGAAAGTTGAACCTAAACAACCTAACATTCCACCTACCTTTCGACAAGGTAGAATATGAGCCAGAACAATTCCCTGGACTAATTTACAGATTAGATTATCCTAAGGTTGTCTGTTTGATTTTCGGAAGTGGAAAGATGGTAATCACCGGTGCTCGTGCCAAAGATGAAATCCTTGAAGCAGTTGAAATCATTAAAGATGAACTTGCTGANCTTCTTTGAAGTAACAATAATTTCGATATTGTGAAAGAGAAGCGTTCATGTCCTATACATGAACTCGCTAAACCATGCGGAGGGCTGTTGCGCGTAATATTATCGCGTTCACCTTGATTGTTTTACTCTGCACGACTACACTTTCCCCTGTGATTACATCATTTGATTCAGAAACTGAAGTTAGTGAATCNAATAAAAGTTCACAAGGATTAGCAGATGTTCCAACATGGAGAATCGGCGATAAGTGGAAATATGCTGGTACATTTGATCCAACTCAACTTGTAT
Source organism: Methanobacteriota archaeon (assembly GCA_002702945.1). The sequence goes on along the minus strand of PADF01000047.1, from coordinate 31,728 downwards.
TAGATGCGGGGGTTGAAGCAACTGTTGGAGAGATTAANGGGGATGCAATGGCTGAAGTATTGTCCATAACTGAGCAAAATATTGATGGGCAAAATATCTTAGTTTATACTTTGAGAACATCAGCTAATTTTGATAAATCAGGCGTTTCTTTAGAAGGGTTTTCTGGGACTGCTGAAATTCAGTTTACTCAAACAGAGATTCGTCGGGTCAGTGATTTGTCGGTAATTAGAAGTGACTTAGATTTGTATATCGAATTCACNCCTGGTGGAATTAGTTTCCTTAACCAAATACTAGGTGATATCACAATTACCAACACTTATTCNCCTTCTAGTGAGGATTATGATTTCCCTATTAGAGCGGATGAAAGGTGGACTACTACTGTTACTTCTTCTTCTCAATGGTCTGGGGCAAGCGACTACATCACCCCTTTCCCTCCACCTACATCTGATACTAATGATACAATCTATGAAGTGACAAATACAGGGATACCAGTGAATGACTATGGCCAAGGAATTAATTACGGAGGATGTGATGATTCATATGAAATCACTTCATTTAATTCAGCAGGGGATGAAGAAGGATATACATGGTACTGCCCCGCTGCAAAGAATTTCGCTTGGAAGCATACTGAAGATGATGTTGGATTAGTAATTGATTTCAAGTTNAAGGAATATTATCCAAAAGATTCTTCTGGAGTTGATGTTTATTCTAATCCAGGTAATAGAGATGAGTGCTTAGATATCGAGTTTGTAAATGANATTACTGCTTTAGATACCCCCACTGATGTCTGGGTTAATGCTTCATCATCCCAAGGTTGCTTCTCTAATTCTGCAGGAGTTAACTTGGAGATAAGACATGAAGCAAGTGGATTTACTCAGCAACTAACTACTGCAAATAACGGTAGTGCTTGGACACAATTTGATATTGGAAATGATGTTGATGGATCTGTTACCTCGATTGACTGGGCTAGCCACGGCATAGTAGCAAGGAGTCTTTCTGGTACCACTTTGGTCGGTTCAAATACAATTACATTGGATGAAGAATTGGTCGCACTTGATTTGTTTGCTGATGCTGAAAGGGCACTAATTACTAGAACTAGAGATGGAGTTGACAGAGAATTGAATGCTTTATCAGGATATAATGTACTCCCTGGTGATGATTTGACAATAGAGGTTACAATACAGAATAAAGGGATTACCTCAAGCCAAGCCACTGACTTACGAATTTATCCTCCAGTTGGACAAAGTTTTGATATCCCTATGCCACCATTAGGAACTTATCAAACATTCAAAACCAATTTTACTTGGACTGTTCCAGAATCTCAGGCNATCGGCATCATTCCGATTTCTTGGGAAGCAGACCCTNATCAAATAAATAGTGCAGACGTAAATAGTGATAATGATTATGCTATAATCGGATTATTTGTTGGAAGACTTCCAACACCTGTTATTGTTGATGCTCAGGCTAAAACACTAGAAGAAGTATTCATTAATGCAAGTTCAAGTTTTGATGAAGATGGAGGCAATGTTACTTGCTTATTCGAAATACCCTATGATGATGGGACTAGATCTTGGGCATGGGAAAAGGTACTTTCAGANAGTTGTATGACTAACTGGACTTGGACTGATGATGGCTCTTATCCAATTCTTGTCACAATCACTGATGAAGAAAGAGATGAAACTCAGGTTACATTATTTGCAGAAATTGAAAATCGAGCACCGAAACTAGAATTACTGAGTCTTAGAAGTGAGGCTAGAGTAGAACATCCTATCACATTATACGCGTTTGCTAATGATTCAGATTCTGAAGATGTCTGGCCAGGAGTTGTTGATGTATTTTGGCCAACTGCTCAATGTCAAGAAGGATACTTTACACGTGTTTGTACAACTACTGCACCAACAGAAGGTTGGCACACTTTTACTGCAATCGGCACGGATGATGATAGTACATCTACTACAGCAACTATTGATATTAAGTTCACAAATATTGCGCCTCACAGTACAATTATCAATCTGTATAATGATACAGGAACTATACCCAGTGATGAACAGAAAATTTGGCAACTAGATGAAGATCAAGTTGTTCTCGTCAAGGGACAGGCAGAAGATTCAATCGATGATATTGAAACATTATCTCACACATGGTGGCCTGATGATAAACAAGGTTCACTAATTTATTTCCTCGAAGGCAGAGTCACTCAATTTGAAATGAGTTGGCAAACTTCTGGCCTTCACACAATCAGGCTTGATGTTACAGATTCAGATGGTGCAACTAGCACTACTAATGAACGCTGGGTTAACATTAGAAATGTACCACCTGTCATACAACCATTAGATTCATTCCTACCACTTGCTGAAGGTGAACCAATCACAATTACTGGAAACTCAACCGATACTATCAGTGATATTCCTACATTACTCAAATGTTGGGATGTCGACCCTGGAATAGATAGTGACTCTACTGGAGGGGCGAGTGATGACTGTGATATTGTTGGCGATGAATTCACTTATTCATGGAATAGAAGTGGCTCACACTCAATTGTTTACCATGTTACCGATGATGATGGAGCTACAACCAGTGAAGTTTTGACTATTGAGGTAATCAATATTCCTCCAATTGTAAGGCTTAAACAAACCTCTTGTGTTGCATATGAGGTGTGTATTCTAGATGCTAGAGGTACTATTGATTCATTGAATGATATTGATGACCTAACTATTGCATGGGATTTGGATATCTCTGTAGATAGTAATGGAGATGGCGTCAAGGATAACGATGCTGATTTAATTGGAAGTAGGGTTGAATATATTTTCAAACAAGATGGAGATATTAGAGTTAAAGCCATGGCTTGGGATGAGGATCCAGAAAAACCAGGTATGGCTATAATTACTATTCAAGTTGCACCGCCTGATCGAAATACATTGGAAGAAGTTAGTTCACTACTTGCTGGTGAAGATTCTAATCCATTAGCCCAAGTTGCTTTAATCATAATTATTATTCTATTACTTGTTGTTGTAGCCAAGAGAAGAAATTCATCAACTGAAGAAAAAGATTGGCAAAGAGATGGATTTGAAGATGAATTTGAAACTGAGGCTCAATTAGAAAAAGCACTGAAGAAAAAACCAGCCTCTCCGCCGCCAGGTTTTGTTTTTGACCAAGCGATGGAAATTGCTCCAAATATGCAAAATACTGGTGATATATCTATCGATGAACTACTTCAAGGACCACCTTTACCAGAGTCAGGATTACCCGATGGCTGGACGATGGAACAGTGGCAGTATTATGGTCATGAATGGTTAAAGAGTCAATAATTGATTTATTTTACAATAATGCGAGGCTCTCAAGTAGGAGAACACCATCGCACAGTCATGCTTAAACAACGTAGTTTGGCTTTCATACTAATCTCACTACTATTGTCCACCCCTTGGATGGCAATGATGGAAACCGACGAAGATGTATTGAATGAAACTAATATTCAGAGCAGTGGTACATTGAATGGATGGCCTGATGTACCTACTTGGAGGATTGGTGACAAATACACGTATGAAACTTTATTCGATGTACAGCAATTGATTCAACAAGCAAATGTTTCTGCATCGCTAAATACATTAACTGGAGATACTGTTTATGAAGTCGTAGATATTTTATTCATTACTATTGATGGAGTTCAAACCCTCGCTTACAAAATGGATGTAAGTGGTGATTTTACTTCAGGTAATAGTGGGGCAACACTCGAAGGTGTTTCAGGACGATTAAATATTGGATATAGCGGAGAAGATTTGATTCGTGTCCGCGATTTAGGAGTAATAAATAGCGAGTTTACTCTAGATGTCTCTTTTGCACCGTTTAATATCGGATTTTTGAGCCAAGATATTGCTACCATTTCTTTCGATACTTCTTACTCTCCTGCAAAAGAAAAGTATGATTTCCCAATGCGCACTGGAGATCAGTGGTACATGGGATTCATTGCAAGTACCGTTGTTACCGGTAATTCTGACTACTTTGACCCATCTGAATTTGATACCGCTGGGTATGAAAATAATAGTTGGCAAATTACATCCAATGGAGTCCCTACGGAAGACGGAGTTAATATCAAATATTCCGGATGTGATGATTCTTACAAAGTCAATGAATGGAATGCCACTGGAGTCAGTCAAGGTTTCAATTGGTATTGCCCTGCAATAAGATATAATTCTTGGATGAGAGTTAGTAATGCTGCTGGATTCACAATCGATTGGCTGTTAAAAAGTTATGAGCCAGCACAATCAAGTGGAGTGACTGCAGGATCTGATCCTGGTACACGTGATTTAGAAATTGAAATTGGACTACAAAGTGTTGCAACACTACCCGATGCTGAGCAAGCTATTACTATTGATTATGGAGGACTACAAAATGATCCTCAGGCGAATACTAACCTACAGTTGAGATACGAAATGGCTGGAACCTTACTTAATCCAACTACAGATTCTAATGGACAGGCCACTGAAATGTTGAATTCTTCTAGTGTACGAGATACTACAAACTCTAGTGATGATTATTCCAGTAATGGACTTATTGTTTGGGACCCTGCCACTGAAATTATTGGGGCCGCAACAATAGTAATTGACTTATCACTAACTGCAGTTGACTTAATTGCTCAATCAGATGCAATTATTGTTACAAGAATACGCGATGGAAATTCTCAGATTTTGACTAAATCGATAGGATACAATGCTCTACCGGGCGATCTTCTATCATTTTCAATACCTACCCAGAACCGAGGGTTACTAAGTTCGCCAAGTACTGAAATTGAAGTCACTACTCCCGATGGAACTCCAATTAGAGAATCTGTGCCTCCTATACCATCATACGGTGAAGCACGAGTTGTCGTAAACTGGACCGTACCTTCAAATGCTACAATTGGGATTCAAAATATGTATATTTTAGTAGATCCAGATGAAACGGTAACTGAAGATGGAAATAGGAGTAATAATTTTGCCAATGTTGAGATCTTTATTGGAAGGGTTCCTACTGCACAAATAACAGTAATGGATGGAGTTTATACCTTCGAAAATGTCACATTAAACGCTAGTACAAGTTTCGATATTGATGGTGGAGAAGTTGAATGTCGTTTTGCAATTGAAAGGAAACCAGGATTGGTTGATAACATCGATTCGGAAGACTGTTGGACAGAATTTAATTGGAGTGATGGAGGAATTTGGAGTATTACATTAATTGTAACTGATGATGAATTAGATACTGCAACCCTAGATATTACCGCAGAAGTTTTGAATCGGGCTCCATACATGAACCTCTCAATTATTGATAGTCTGGCTAATACAATTACTAGTATTGGAGTTGATAGTTTTGTCACTGCAGACGCGACAGATAGTGGAGATATTGATTCAATTTCACCTTCGGGCCAGCAGGTAACAATCACCTGGCCTGGTCTAAATTGTCAAGAAGGGACAACTCAACCAACATGTACTTTCCTAGTTTCCCAAGAAGGTCCAATGGATATTATCGCTGTTGCAGAAGATGATGATGGCGAGACCACCACTGTTTCAACTACGATTGATGTACTAAATGTAGCACCGACAATTACTCAACCTGAATTATGGTATGGCGGACAAAATCAATCGACAGACTCTATGGGTTATTGGAATTTATATGAAGACGAAATGACATTACTTCGAGTCGTCGCTGATGATACACCGCTTGACAAAGATAACTTGATCATCGAATGGAACTCATCAGAAGATGCGAACTTCGTTCAAGATGGAGAAAGTTTTGGCTCGTCGATTTCAACTTTTGGACCTTCTTCAACTGCTGCAGTTTCCTGGTCAACATCTGGCTTACATAATATCTCAGTAGTTGCAAGGGATGATGATAATGCACAATCCCAAGTTAGAAATGGAATTGTCAATATTTTAAACGTACCACCTACTATTGTAGATATTCCCAACCAACTATCAATTGAAGAAGATTATATTTTTACAATTTCTGCAGAAATATCTGATACTCCTTCTGATGTAGATTCGCTAATTGTATGTTGGGATTTAGACCCAAACCTTGACTCGAATAGTGATAGTAACATGACTAATGATTGTGACCAAGAAGGTATCCAATTAAACAAATCTTGGGAATTTACAGGCAAGAAACAAATCCATGCAACCGTAACTGATGATGATGGAGATAGCGATACTACCTCATTCAATATTACTGTTAATAATAGACCTCCTGGAGCAAAAATCACCAACGAAACAGATGTTCTAGCACTAACTGAAGGAGATAATGTCACTCTGTCCGGAATAACTTCTACAGATACTGATAGTGATAAATTAAGTTTGATTTATGCCTGGGATAGCGACCATATTGATTCTAATCTAGATGGTGAGTTCGTCGGAGATAATGACTGCGCTCCTTCATGTGGGCCTGAATTTTTCATGGATAATTTGCCTGCAGGGAAGTGGATTGTTACATTGACTGTAACTGATGATGATGGTGAATCTAGATCTGAAACTATCGAACTGAACGTTGCAAAGAAACCATCAGAGAATTTCTTAGAATCTATTACCGACAGTGTAGGCGGAGTTGGAACTCTAGTTATTGGTATTCTCTTGTTAGTTGTTGCTGGACTCGCAGTATTCCTATTGTTTACTAGGAAATCCGGTTCTACTGAAGACAAATACTCTGATTTGAATTTAGGTATAGGAACCCAGAACAGTCAGTTTAGTGAGCCTATTCCTACTCAGACATATCAACAAACCGAATATGGTACATATGATCAACCGCAAACGGTACAAGATCCATATGCTGCATATAATCCAGCACCAACCCAACCTGTTGCTCAAGACCCATATGCTGCATATAACCCTGCACCAACCCAACCTGTTGCTCAAGACCCATATGCTGCATATAACCCTGCACCAACCCAACCAGTCGCTCCACAACCAGTTGCAGTACAACCTGCTGCTACACAAGTACCACAGGTTCCAGCTACTGGACTCCCACAAGGATGGACTATGGAACAATGGCAACATTACGGCGCTCAATATCTTGCTGCACAAAATGCATCTCCAGCACCAGTACAACCAACAATTACAGATACTAGACCAGCTTCTCCGAGTTCGAATCTAACCGACTTACTCGATGATTTGGATTTATGATGTGAATAATTATGGCAAATCTATGGCAATTTTTTGGACTGCCTAACCCAGAAGCGCCAAATAATTCTGATAAAAAATCAAAGCCAAATTCCAATAAAGCCAAAATGGCAAAGGCACAGGAAGATGCTAGTCAACAAACATTGATACCAATTGAAGAAGGAGTTATAGAAACTGAATTGGAAGTTCAATCTAATTTACCGAAAATTGAATCCTCGCCAGTTAATATTCATCCTAACTTGGTACCAATACCTCCTGGCTGGAAAGGCCCAGTTTCTGCTGATGGAGAGCCATTTCATGATTTAGGAGTTCACGTATCAACTAGGCGATCTTTTCCATCTCGTGCTCTAAGATATGTCGCCCCTGATGAAATGAAACGTATTCCAACTCGTGGAATTGGCAAAAGAATCTCTACTGGAGATACAGTAATTGTAGATCTTAGAAGTCTAGTTCATATGGATGCTCATCAAAATGCATGTCGACGTGAATTGAAAATGATGTGTGAAGAGTTAGGCGTAGAAGTTTTTGCCTTGGATTCAGAAGATAAATTACTTATGATTCCAGGTTGCGATGTGATTGTCGATAGAGGTAATAATCACCTCGGTTTGAATCCTTTAATGTGATTCAAATGTCGGCCATTTTCTTAAAAACTATATCGTTTAACGCAGTTTATGGCGGAGAATCGTGGTAAAGAGATTCTCTCAAAAATGACGGGGAATTATATTTCTCATTTCATTTCTTCCGCAATCATGGTCCTAGTATTCCTAATGGCGGTTTCATGGTTGTCGTATTCAGAGTCTGATTACTCTTTTAGACAAGATGATTTCAGAGTAGAAATTGCTTTTATTCTAACCTCTTTAATTTCGCTTGGATGGATGATGTCGATGATAGTAGGAATATGTTTTGATTTATTTCCGCTGACTCATAATTTAGATGCGTATAATCAAACACATTCTACTCATTACTTATTCATAAATATAATTGGACAACTATTGATTATCATAGGAATATTCTCTAATGATTTAGATTTATTAATGGAAATGTCTACTATAGGGATGGTTTTGCTATGCTGGGGAGTACTTACTATCGCATGGCCAAGTTGGAAACTTCATCGAAATTCAAAATTAGAGAATATTAATTGTGGAAATATAGCATTGATACCTTCATTATTGATTCCAATTTCTGCCATTGTCATCCTATGCTGCTGGATATTCAGAAAGCATACAGGACTTCTTGAATTTGGCTTGGGTTTCAATGTGTTAGTGATGATGGGGACTATTTGTCTTACTCTAATACTATCGCATTTCAACAGAAGACTGAGTTGGGGAGTTGTCAAATTTGGTAATTTCCGACCTGTTGTAGGAATTTATCTTGGTTTAGCATTATTTCATTCATTCGCATCTATGTGGAATGCAAGAGGAGATGTTAGTGACACTATTTTCAATTATTCTCTAGCTGCACCACTTCTTTGGGGATTCTTGTCAACAAGACCATTAAAGACAATAAAGAATGCAATTGGTAAATTACAGAAACCTCATTCGCGTTTGATAGGAACTGCACAATGGTTTTTCTTAGTCACTTGTGTTATGGCCATCATTCCTGATTTTGACTCTGCTAAATTCACCAATATTACTTACGTAACATTCATCTTTTCTTGTGCTGTTCTTTCAACTTGGGGAAGTGGCATTTATCTTCACCAGGACCACCTGCATAAATCGATTCATAACCGTCCCGGACTCTGGTTCATCATCGTCGTTAATGCAATTGGAATTCTGTCACTATTCTTGATCGGTTTTAGAATTGATTTAATTGGAGACCAATCTGACTTGCTCTATTTCTTCATGAGAAGTTTAGCATTAGCATCTATGATAATTTACATCTTCATTTTGATTGTCAGAGATTTATTTTTCTCAATGGATACTTGGCACCGAATTCCAATGTCTTATGAAAAATATATTTCATAATTCTGTTGCTATTTGATTAAGTAATTGCATAGCACTTTCTGCAATTCCTAAAACTGTAGACTCACCACCATCTACCAATTTTGCATACTTTGACATCTCACCAGCCAAATCATAGCCACCAGCTTTTCCTTGCCAAGAGTTACTAAGAACTAATTCGACCAATTCTTCATCTGATAGTTGTTTAATCTCTACAATCGCACTGTCGGTAAAAAATTTCCAGTGACCTGAAAAGTATACTCCAGTTGAACTCCAAACCCTGTGCCTCCTACCAGATAACTGGTGTAACATCATTGCTGCCTCTACTTCATCACTTGGTTTACCAATTGAAGCATTATCAATATCTGGATCTGCTAACATTGTATCACTAACGATAATCAAATCAAAATTAGAATTATCTTTAATCGCGTCTGACTTTTTCTTGGCAATTTCTAGAACTTGTTGGGATACCTCTGCTTTTTCAGCACTCTCGTCAACTCCATCTAATGCTCTACAAACCAGGTTTGGAAAAATATCTTCTAACATCTGTTGCCGACGACTTGAACCGGATGCCAGCCAAACTCTCAGCATGTTTGGCCATAGAGTAGTCATTATGTTTCTTTTGGCAAAATTGTACTGTCAAAAATTGAGACATATTCAAGTGATAGATAGTTTTGGGAAGTTTGGTGGCAGCATGAGCGGCATCCAAAGAATACCTACCCACATTGAAGGCTTAGACGAAAATATGCAAGGTGGAATTCCTCAAGGACATATATGTCTGGTTGCTGGTGCTTCTGGTGCTATGAAATCAAGTCTAACATTCTCAATGTTATACAACGCTGTACTTTATGGCGAAACAAGTGGAATTTACGTTACTCTTGAACAAGGCAAAGATTCTCTTCGTGCACACATGAGTAACATGGGGATGAATGTTGATGATCCTAGAGTTAGAAATCGAATCGCAATTATTGATTTAGTAGATTTAAGAGTTCAACTCGATGAACAAGGGATGAGCAACAGAGTCGATTGGATGGGACAACTGATTAAACAATTAACATCATATCGTCAATCGATTGGTTTTGAACTATTAGTTTTTGATTCATTGGGCGCATTTTTCACCCTAACAAAGATGGAAAACCCTCGTGATGAAATATTCAGATTATTCGAAGCAGTAAGAAGACTGGAACTTACCTCTTTCTTCATCTGTGAGATGACTGGTGAAGATCACAAGCAATTTGGTGAATACGGTATTGAAGATTATCTCTCCGATGGAGTTGTTCATCTAGTCATGGATAGAAATGGTGACGAAGTCAAAAGAAAACTTAGTATCATAAAAATGCGTCATACCAATCATATGCTCGGCTACAAGCCGTTTACTTGGAAACCTGAAGAACAGCGTTTTACAACTCTGTAATCACTCTACTGTGACTGACTTTGCTAGGTTTCTAGGCCTATCTACATCACAACCTAACTCCAATGCGGCATGATATGCAATTAATTGTAAAGGAACTACTGTAAGTATAGGAGATAAATCAGAATGAACTTTTGGGATTTCAATATTTATATCCCCTTCTTCAGCAATATTATCACCCTTTTCATGAATTAAAATTATCTTAGCACCTCTCGCCCTACACTCATGAATTGCTGAAACAGTTTTTTGCTTGACGTGGTCATTTGGTGCTATGAAAATTACAGGACTACCTTCTTCCAAAAGAGCAATAGGGCCATGCTTCATTTCTCCAGCAGGATATGCCAAACATGGAATGTAAGCAACTTCCATTAGTTTCAATGCGCCTTCTTTAGCTACAGGGGCAGAAAGTCCTCGACCCAAAAATAAGACACTTTTCGCATCCTTAACAGCATTTACAGCTTCCATAATTGGCCCCTGATTTTCAAGATATTCTTCGATTAAATGAGGTATTTGTTGCAAACTTTGGATTAAATTTTGACCCCTTTCTTTACTAATAGACCTAGAACGTCCTACTTGTAAAGCAAACATGGATAATGCAGCAACCATATTTGAGAAGGCTTTAGTCGAAGCAACTGCTTGTTCTGGGCCTGAATGAATATACACTCCTTGCCCACATTGCCTAGCAATGGTTGAACCAACTACATTGACAATTCCATGGACTTGGCCACCTTTTAGTTGGATTTCTTTTACAGCAGAAAGAGTATCTGCAGTCTCTCCTGATTGAGAAACTGCAAAGTGAAGAGCTAATGGGTCAATAACAGGATCATTAGTTCTGAATTCACTTGAAATATGAGCTACTGCAGGAACTCTAGCTAAAGATTCAATCAAAATTTGTCCGATTTCTGCTGCATGCATTGCTGTTCCGCAACCTAACAATCTAACATGTGGAAGTTTAGAAAGTTCTAATGGCGATAATTTCAAACCACCCAATCTTCCATTTCCTCTTACCCTATCTAATCTACCATTTATGCAATGCCTAAGAGCATCGGGTTGCTCAAAAATTTCTTTAAGCATAAAGTGAGGGAAGTCGCCCAATTCTGCTTCGCCCCACTCATCTTCTAAAACAGTAATATTTGCTTCTCTGTTACCTCCGGAAGTAGAGCTCATTGAAATTGAATTACTGGTAATTGTCGCTATATCACCATCTTCCAAAAATACAACACTTTGGGTATGTGTAGTAAGTGCATGGGGATCACTAGAGATGAACATTTCTTCTTCCCCCTTACCAATAATCAATGGAGAACCATTTCTAGCACAGACCATTATATCATGATTTAAGAAAAGCGCACAAATACCCCATGTACCATGTAATTTGGATAGCGTTCTATGCATGGCTTCTGTAGGATTATTGTCCCTCTTCAATTCATAATCAAGAATGTGAGCGATTGTTTCTGAATCGGTTTCGCTGCTAAGTTGAATTCCTTTTCGCTCCAATAATTTTCTCAGTGTTCTAGAATTTTCTATAATTCCATTATGTACAATTATTACGTCTCCAGAAACTGAAGCATGTGGGTGGGCATTTTCATCTGAAACTCCACCATGAGTCGCCCATCTAGTATGAGCAATACCTACGCTTCCCTCCAGTTTAGCAGGCAATATTGATTGTAATTCTGCAACCTTTCCTACCTTTTTTAATACAGTAAATGAATCATTTTTTACTGCAATTCCGGCGGAATCATATCCTCTATACTCCAATCTTCTCAAACCTTCAACCAATATCGGCATTGCCATCTTTTTGCCCATATAAGCGAAAATTCCACACATATTATTACCTACAGATCAACTACTGAAGAACAAATAGGGCACTTCACCTTTCTTAGCATCATATCCTTAACTGTGAATTTAGCAGAACATTCTGAACAACTCACTTCTCGTTGCGGAGTTGGCATTCCTGTGAGAGGTGGTAACCCACCTAGAGGTGGAAGTCCGCCATCACCAATTGGAGGTAGTGCTGGAAGTGGTGGTAATTCGATTTCGCCATCTAAAGGAGGAAGTTCTTGCATTGGAGGTAAAATTGGAGGAGGATTAGAAATCAACTTCTCAGTAATTTCAGCAATTTCTCTTTGCTGCTTTCGCTTCATTCTCCTTTCAAGTCGACTATTTCCTTGACCGGATTCGGCCTTATTCTCCAATGCCTCAGCAAGTGAAATGTCATTTTCTTCAACCGTTAATTCTTCTTCTGATTTGGTTTCAACCGATGATTGAACTACCAACTCTTCTGAATCTAAATTGATAGCTAAATCAGCATCATCTTCTTCGATATCAACCATTATTTCGATTCCATCATCTTCTTCTACTCGACTTTGAACAACAAATTCTTGTTCTTTCTTACGCCTTAATGAACGAACTGAAACAACTAACACAACGAAAAGAATTGTCATTACAATCAATGAGGAAAATAAAATCATTTGTTTAGTTTGTCTATCGCCTGGTAGTGGTTCTAACAAAGTATCAAGGAATGTTTTAGAAGATTCTTCAACTTCTTCCGCTTCTAATGATACTATACTCCTTAGAGACATAACTCCGCTACTCGAGGAAACTACCATAATTCCATCCATATCCATTCCAGCGAATCCTAGAATGAAACCTTCACAGATCATATTGGATAAAGCGAATTCCATACCATTTGATGAATCATAAACAATACCATAATGAGTCATTGGCCCGTATACATTGATTTCATCGTATAGAACCTGAACAATTTCTCCATCTGAACTCAATATGACATTACTAACTCCTTGAGCATCAATAAATGATGTCTCTCCTGACCATGAATTATCTGTTACAATGTAGGCAACTTCAGAGGATGCACCGCTACCTTCGATCCATGATGCAATTAGTACATCCTTATCTCCATCTTCAATTACAACCAATTCAGCACTACTTGCATAGTCGCCAACAGAGTACTGGAAAGACCAAGAAGATCTCCATTCTTTACCGTGAGCATACATTAGTCCAACTCTATCTAAACCAGATACGTCATCACGTATCTCTTGATACAATACGTGTAAATTTTCTTGACCAAGAGCAATTGCTAGAGAGTCTCCCTGTGAAGGCCGAATGTCAATTCCATTCAAAATTTGACTATAACTCCATGAGCTTTCGACTTGAGGTGAGTCTGAAATTAAAACGAAAATCGAAGTAATGTCTTGCCAAGAGCCACCAGTTGCTATATCTCTGTGATATCCTCCAAGGACCATTCTTTCATCATTTTCAGTTAGAGCAAGTCCCCAATATTTCCCTTCAGATAACTTCAGAGGAGTCATATGGCTTTGAATCGAAGTAGTCTCCGCCGAGCTTGTTATAGAAGTGAAAGAAATATCCGTCATAAAGTAGCCATCTTGACTGAGTTTATTCTCAGTCCAAGCAGCATATACTAACCCATCCTTTCCTTTCAAAACTGCTAACTCGCCAGCCCAAGAATCCGCTAATTTAACTTCGCCCGGCATCGATAAAGATTCTGTAATTGTTCTAACACGAAGTTCACCATCGATGGTAGTGAATAATAATCCTCCATCACCAATACCAACAAAATCTAAAACCGATTCGCTAGAAACCAAATTTAGTCTTACTGGCGAACCCAAATTGACATTATCAACAACAACATTGAATCTCTTTTCATTAAATTCTGTTTCAACACCATCGCCTTGTAAAACAGCCCTAAACTCATTTAATCCTAATTTAGAACTTGATGCATTTATCGGAAATGATACTTCTTCATATCCTGAACTAGAAACTGAACCATCGATTTGAAGAATCATCTCTTGTCCAACTTCTTGCCATCCAGTTCCACCTTCAACGGAATCAATTTCTGCTTTCATGTATAATTTCATCATTAAATTAGTAGCATCTGTCTGCCCTAAGTTATCGATTCGGACTACAACATTGAAAGGACTATCAGGCGCTGGAATTAGTGGAAGAGTTCTTACTGAGCCAGGCATAAACCTTAGCGTTGGTTCGACCGGTCTTTCTGTAACTTCAAAATTAAATGAATAAGAATTATCATCGGTATTTACATCTGAATGGATATTCGAGGGATCTATTGTAATCAATACCTCATGATTTCCTACTTCAGTAGCCCACCAATAAAGTGTCAAAGATTGGCTATCACCTTCATTCAAAGTATCTATAGTATATTCAGAAGGATAAATTTCAGAACTTTCGCCCGGTGCTTGTAATTTTACAAATACTTCATTGACGTCTAAATCTCCTACATTAGCAATAGCGAATTGAATTGTTAAAACAGTTCCAGCCACTGCAGATTGCATTGGAAGACCGACTTCATCCTTAATTTCTACAACTCCGACGAATATAAAATCAGGGGCAGCAGGTTGATTGTCGATGTTGAATGTTCTTCTAACATCATCTGTTTTGACATCACTTTCATTTACCATTCTAAAACTAATTTTGGTCGACCCATCCGGCACATCCCTAGAGTCCCAAGAAAATGTCCAGTCTTGATTTCCAACATCCATTTCTGGAAGGTCAACACCGAACTGCCAGTCTCCACTATCAACTTTGAACTCGATGTAGTCATGCTCCACCCCTTCCACAGTTCCAGAAAAGTCGACTATTCCTTGTATATCAGAACCTACGGTTGGACTGGCTAATGTAATCCCCATTCTTGCAAGATATACTCTACGGAAATCTATCGCAGACTCTTCTTCGGTTTCAGTATCAAATGCTCTAACACTTACCAAAACATAGTCCTCCTCTATGTCTATCCAATCGGATTTGATTGTGACATCAAGGAACCAATTTTCAAGGTCACCTCCTGCGATTGTCCATGGTTTTAGTTCTCTTGTATTAGTCGAGTCTAGGCGTTGAACAATTGTCACCTGAATTTGGTCGTATTCAACACCCTCTGGAATATCTGTGGTTCCAGATATAGTAACTCTATTTCCTTCGAGCCACCATGATCCATTAGTTGGTTGAGAAATATCAACGTGGTCTCCAGATCCATTACTTGGAGGTGGGATGACAATATCTCCACCATCAAGCGGAGTACACGGTTTATTTAATGCCAAATCAATAGCACAAGAGGCATCAATAAGTCCGAAGCCCCATTTGTCATTCCATCTATCGGATACATCAGTTTGTGATGCTTTATCTTGTTGAATTTCTGATGAGTTTCTAATTATATCTCTAATCTCCAATGCCTCTAAGGAAGGATTTGCTTCAATTACAGTTGCTACCACACCTGAAGCTATTGGAGTTGCCATACTTGTACCTGATTTTTCCTCATATCCAGTATCAGCTTCTGGTCTTGGCGCACCTGGAAACGAGCTACCTGTTGCTGCAGATGCGGATATGATATTAGAACCAAAAGAGGTAATATCTGGCTTTAATTCGTCCCAGTCATCATCATCATTATCACTTAGACGAGGTCCGTAATTAGTGAAACTAGAAATACCATCGTCGGTCCTGTTTATCGTGCCAAAATCACTAACTGACCCAACCGACAAACCATAATCAGCACTAGCAGGAGAAGGTACTCTCTTGGAACCATCATTACCCATAGCGATTACACATACGATGTTTTGAGTAAGAGTAGCATTATTGACAAGTCTTGCCTCTCCGCCTGTTCCGTTATCACCTTCATCATCTGGATTTAATGGAGAAGATACTGAGCCAAATGACATCGAACCAATTTGAATTCCTTCGGCTGAAGAATTGTGGCCCCAATCTTTGTTTGCATTATTTATCATCCACTGTATTCCGTTAAGAGAATATTCAGAATTGGTCCCTCCTACATCGGTTAGAACCTTGATGTCTACAAGATAGGCGCCTGGGGCTGTACCCATGTGAACTCTAGATGCATCACCTGTACCAAGGGCTGATCCCGCAACGTGAGTCCCATGTCCTTGACCATCATCTGGATCTTGGGTACCATCAGGATTAGATGCGGTAGAAGTAGCATCATAACCACCTACCCACTTGTGATCGTCATACGAAGTTGGATTATCGACATCAGGGTCATCATCGATATCATCAAAATCATTCAGTGAGCGATGCTCGTTATCTACTCCAGTATCTAGAATTGCTATAACAACTCCATCGCCAGTGTAATCTCTCTCATAGGCTGATGCGGAATAAACATCAGAAGGTAGAGATCGAGTTGCTTTTGATGCTACATCATTAAACGGAACCATCACATTTTGCATTTCAATAACAACTACACCTTCAAGATGGTAAATATCTATCAATGCACTAACTGGAACTTTATCGAGGACAATCGAATCAATGCTATCCATTATTTGAAACCAAGCCCCTTCTTCTTCGCCGACCCAAGAGTGTTGCTCCAGGATTTCTTTGAGTTGATTTGCCTCGAATTCTGTTGGATGCCATGCATAATCAACGATTATGGCAACAGTTTTGCGACCATCTTCTCCAATAATTGCTGTTGGAGAAATTGATTCTTGGCCTGCCAAAACTCGTTGTAATCTATCATCCATCCCGTTCCAATCTAGATCAGGACCATAAGATAACCACCATTCATTCGCTTCGGAAGCAGGTTGTGTGGTTCTAAGGTTGATTCGAATTGGCCGTTCACACAAATCATCTCCACACATCAAAGGAGGCAAACCATCTATCAAAATAGGTTCAGTGTGAGTCATTTCTTCATATTCTGGTAAATCATCACTAGTTGCATTCACACTAAATGCAGACATGCTTGAAAAGAAGAATAGTAGAACAATAAATAGAGCCGTACGCTGCATTTTACCACTTTGATTTCTTAGCGACATACCCTTCCCTGTGTTAGTGGAGCACGGTATATGCTTTGAGAGTATCCTTTACCCGTTCCTTCCCCAGCCCCTTTAGGGGCTTGGGAAGATTTTCCTGATTCAAGGCCAACTGAAATGCTCTGGTTCTGATGAACATTGCATGTGTGGGCCATCAAATCTTTCAATTACGCCAACTTTATTTCCGCAAACAGGGCACTTGGCACGATCAGAGATATGTTCCATCCAAGCAAGCCTAGTTTCAGGCTCATCACTAGATTCTAGCAAACTTTGCATTGCTTCTCGGAGATTTTTTGGNATTTCGAATCCTCCAGAAGTCCAAGGATCTTCTAATTTATCTAAATCTTTCATCGATTCTTTCATTCTCCTCATTCTTGCAAAAATTTCAGGCGAGCCAGATGGCCCTCCATCTTCAACACCTAACGGAGTAGGTCCACCTTTAGCGACTATCGGAAGAAGAACATATGACAATACAAAGCCCCCTAAGTGAGCCATATGAGCGACATCGCTTGGCCGTGANAANCCATAATTAGAATACGCTCTTAACACTTCAATGGCAAAGTAAAATAATGCCAAATATATTACTGGCCATTTTCTAATCAAAATAAGAGGNAAGGGGATTTCATCCTTTGGCCATCCGGCAAGATAAGCCCCAAATAATCCAAAAGCAGCCCCTGATGCCCCTAATGCTGGTGTACTTGATTCCATATTGAACAGAAACCATGCAAATGAACCTCCAAATAATCCAATCAAATATATCATAGTGAAACGTTTCATTCCAAGCCGTTGTTCTAAAGGAATACCGACCAATGAAATCACCAAAATATTCCCTAAAACATGCGTTGCATCAAATTGGCTGTGCAAAAATCCTGCTGAGAAAAAAGTTATCCAACCAGAAGGTTCTGTTGCTCTGGAAGGAATCATCCAAAAATCATTCCATAACCATACATCAACCCAGCCTTGACGAGCAAATATAGTCCAAAAAACCTGAATCAAATATCCCAATAATAAACCGACTGTTATCGATAAAGCAATCGAGGTTTTATTTTTGATTGCATAAAATATTGGCCATATTATTACGGATAACCAAATTATAAACAAAGCCCACTCAACTGTCCCGAAGGAGGAGATATGGGCGTCCATGGTATTGCTTTGAAGTCTTCTCTTTTGAATTACCCGAAAATATGCATTAGGAAGGATTCATTTCTATCCCTCGCCTCGGCGATTCATGACTGACCCACTTTTGCAACTCAAGGGAGTTACAATACGCCGGGGTACTGAAACAGTTTTGTCTGATTTTAATTTAATAGTCAGCAGTGGTGAATGTGTTATTCTAAACGGGGAAAATGGCTCGGGTAAATCTACTGTAATCGAAGCATCAGCAAGGCTTTTACCAATGGAGAAAGGTGAAATCCTNCATCATGGAAAACTAGTTTATGATTTCGAAGGAAGGAAAAAGAAGCCTAGTTTTCCATTCGGACTGACCCTGCAATCTAACTGCTTGGTTCCAAGTCAAACAATACATCAGCACTTAGAGACTGTTTGTAAGATTTCTCAATCTAATTTTGATTTCTTACCACTGTTAGAAATATATGGTTTATCTCATAGAAAACATGACAAAATTGCACACCTTTCAGGTGGTCAACAACGCAAAGTTTCTGTGATTTCAGGATTGATTCCTGCAATGGTGACTAAAGATCCAAGATTAATTATTTTGGATGAACCCGATTCNGGGTTAGACGACAAATCCATTGATGTACTAATCAATCATATCGACCAACTCAGAGATGCAGGCAATGCTATTCTTATGGCTACGCACGATAATAGGTTATTCAAATGCGCTACAAAATTAAACAATCTAAAGGAGGAAATTGTACAAAAACCTGCTAAATCTAAACCATGGCAAAATCATGGGAAGTCATCTCCGAACAACTTTATTTCGATTAAAATGGGCTGGCAATATAATTTTTCCACCCTTGCAAATATTCAGCGTAATTGGCTTGCCGCCTTATTATTGATTGGGGGTTTACTCTCTCTAGTTGAACCTCTTTCAATATCAGNACACAAAGTTCTACTGGTGGGTTTTACTCTAGCACCAGCCCTAACTATTGGCTTGGTAGGAGATTCTGTAATCTCAATGCTTTTTGAACAAAGAGCTATTGACTGGTGGAGAAGTCAAGTTCAAGTAATACCCAATTCAAGTATTGAAACATTCCTTAGTGGATGCATATTAACTCTATTTTCGATGCAAATTTTCCTGGAAAACATAGAATGGAGTTTAGTCTTGATCGGAGGATTTATNGCATTACTAACAACCATGTTTGTTAGTTTCTTACAACTTAGTACAATTAGACTAGCACGCTCAAATGCAGTCTACATTAGACTACTTACNCCAATTTTAATTCTACCATGGGCATTGATTGTAGATTATGGTGCGACACTGGTTTGAATAAAGGTGCAAGTTGAAAAGGTATGCCTATGACGCAAGGTTGATGCGCATACGTACCGGAGAGTTGTTACTAATTACCGGTTTTTCTGGTATTATGATAACTCTNGTATTAGCACTAAAATGGGCGCCTAGTGTATCGATTGATGCATTCTCTGCACCTATAGCGCAAAGAATATTCTATTGGCATGTACCTTCTGCTATAGCAGCTTATATCGCTTTTGGAATACTCTTTGTNGGTTCTGCGCTTTGGATTTTCAAACGAAGCGCACTGGGTTGGAGATTACACGTTGCAGGGGCAGAAGCAAGCCTAGCNTGTGGACTAATGGCGGTTTGGTCAGGGTGTATTTGGGGTGCTGCTGAATGGGGTACACCNTGGGATTGGACTGATGTTAGACTCAACACATTCGGACTACTAACTCTACTCGCCTTATTCTTAGTTCTTGGAAGACAAAGCCAACCTGACGGTATCGAGTCAAGAGATACTTTCTCAACATTTGGATTTTATGGATTTGTTTTGGTACCTATCTCTTATATCGCTACTAGAATCTGGCAAATTAGGCATCCCGGTCCNGTTGTAGGCGGAGGCGCTGATGGTTCATTGTCTTCGAAAATGGGAGATGTTCTACTCATTGGAGTTATTTCATTTACAATTTTGATTATTGGACACATAATCATGTCTGCTCGAATTACAGAATATGAACAACGTTTAGAGCGGCTTCAAAATAAATTAGATGGAGAGATTTGATGGAAGAATTAACTTACCTTACTGTGGCCTANTTAGGTATGATTTTTGGACTTGCGATTTGGACTTGGACTGTCGTAAACAGAAGTCAAAACTTAGATTCAAGAATCAAAGCCTTAGAAGAAAGCCTTGGTTTGAAAGAATTCGACAAGGATATAATTACTTCAAAATTCANTCATGAAGAAGAATAGTAAGCCACAAGTTCAAGTCTATGGTTTCAATACCCCGTAATGGTGAGTCAATTTGTCAGACCTAGGAGATGATTTCTGCTTAATCTGTGGCTCACCCCCACCCCTATTTGGAGAAAGGATGTGTGAGGCATGCCTAAGAAAAAGAATTAATCTGGCTGTGGTACCTGAAAATATTCCATGGGTCAGATGTGCTAGATGCGGGATTGTGGAAATACAAGGTAAATGGGTACACCTCAAAGAAGAAGAAATTTGGGATGAATTAGTTCAAAGAAATCTCAAATTTCATGTCGATGCTGAAGATATTAAAATTGCAATGGAAACGAGGAATATTTCTGACCGGCACACAATGATTTATCTTCAATTGGAAGGAGTAATCGAAAATTTACTATTCCAAGAAGAGCATAAAATGCGAGCTAGAATGGCTAATGGCGTATGTTTAACATGNACAAGGAANGCNGGAAATTATTTTGAAGCAACCGTTCAACTACGCTCTAGTGGAAGAAAATTATCTGAAGATGAATACCTCAAATTAAGATCAACTTTAGACGATGTCTTGGAATCCTTGTCTGATGACCCGATGTTTTTCATTACCAGTGAAGGCCCAGTCACTGGAGGATATGATATCGTTCTAGGTAGTAAAGGATTAGCTAGATCATGGGGCAGACATTTGGTCAAAGAGTATGGTGGTCAAACTGTTGAAACAAACTCCACTGTTGGTCGAAAAGATGGAGTTGATGTCACAAGATTGACTCTACTTTATCGAAAGCCAGGATATGACCTAGGAGATGTAATCAGGTGGCGTGAAAACTTTTGGAGACCTTCAACATGGACAAGAGAAGGTGCGATTGTTGAAAGAGTGGACAGACAAGAGAGAACTGGTGCTTCTTGGCGCGACTTAGAATCAGCAAATGTAGTTGCCAGAATGAAAGAACATATTTCTATTGATTTGATTAATCAGGACTCATCTGTAGGAGAATTCCTTGACCCTCAAACTTGGATTATGGCNTCAGCACGGCTACCTTGGGATCACAATGGTAGTAAGAAAATTAGATTAGCACGGATTGAGGGTGAGTGGTTAGCGCTTCAGCACCTTTCAATTGATGACAATTTTACAGGGGAAGAAAAAGATGAGTGAAAATAATTCAAACTTAGATATCATCGAGTTAGCAAAAATGCTTGATACAGAAGATATGATTGGATTTACTAGAAAGTTTGTTGACGACTTTGAAAAAGGTATTCAGAGTATTAGCATTGAAAGATTCCCNTGGATTGAAGATATTTCAAATCAAAAGTGGAACGGTATAATTTGTCTAGGAATGGGGGGTTCTGCTGCTGGAGGAGATTTTCTGTCAGCATTATCTAACTTAGACGGTCGAATTCCAATCCATATTCAGCGAGATTATACTATGCCGGCATGGTGGGATAATTCATGGTTAGTACTAGCCACATCTCATAGTGGTAATACCGAAGAAGCATTAGCAGCAACTGAAATTGCTCTAAATGCTGGAGCAACTGTAATCATTATTTCAACTGGNGGGATGTTGGCTGGAATGCCTGAAATCTATACTCGTTGTCATTTGATTCCTTCTGTTGGTGGACAGCCTCCACGTTCTGCATTTGGTCATATTTTCAGCAGACAATTAGGATTACTGAGGGCAATAGGTGCACTCCCTAAACCCGAGAATGANTCAGAAAAACAGATGATTGCTAGGCTAAAAGAAGCTTGTGATGGATTTGATATCATAAAAGATCCAAATGGTGATTTGGTTGAACTTGCCTCATTTATGATCAATAACCCAATTGCCCTAGTTGGACCTACTGAACTTTTACCCGCATTAAANCGNTTCAAGAATCAATTAAATGAGAACTCGGCCAGATTTGCTAGAATCGGAGTAATTCCAGAAATGAATCATAATGAAAGTGTTGCTTGGGGTGGTGTAGGAGGGGACAAAGACCCTAATGCTGATCAACAAGTATTATTGTTCCTAACATGGGATGGCATGCATAAAAGAGTCTCACATAGAATTGAATGGATGATTGCTCATACCACTACTGATTTTGCTTGGAAAATGCAAGGAGAAGGGGCAANNCTTCTAGAATCATTATTACATCTCTGTATTGTAATGGATTGGATTTCTATTGCTTTAGGTTTGATGCATGGTAAAGATCCTGCTGCAATAGGGCCTATTTCAGCCTTGAAAGACTTTTTGAATTCAAAGAATTGATTTATTAAAAAAAGCCCCCCTAAAGACCGAAGTCCTCAGAGGGGCAGTTGTATTCCGCAGAATACATTCATCTTTAAGCAGTTTTTAAATTACTCACTCTGCGCTTGCTTCTGCTTCACCAGATGGTAACATTTCATCGATTTTAACACCGACTAAAGCACCAACACCGACTAAAGNNCCGTTAATGATCCAATTGACTAGTGTGTCAGCAATCATATCAAATTCCATTGAACCTAAGTGTGCGCCCATTGTGTGTGCACCAGTTAAGACCATTGCTCCCATAAGAGCCATCAAGCTGATACCACTAGCCCATTCATTTTCACAACGAGTGTGTATTTGCCACCAAATAGCACCAGCAGCAATCATTCCTAGTGCCATCCAAAGGTTATCTCCAATCTCTGTAATCCACATTTCAGTTGCAGCNTAATTACCATCTCCTTCGGTTATCAGGATTACAGCAAGGAGTGCGCCAACAACTTGCGAAATTAAACGCATTCCATTAGCCATCCAGTTTCCTTCAACATCAGATAGGTCGCTTGTCATCATGTGACTCCAAGTTACTACTGGTAGAAGATGAGCACCCTTGAATGCCATCCATGCCACTGCCACTGCAACGGCCATTTCTATTCCAGTCATCTGTCCCAAGACAACCCAAGAGAGCATGAATGCTCCCCCAATTTCGTTCATATTTTGTTTCCAATTTATTTCCATATATTTTCCCCCCCGCTTTTGCGAGTGATAGTTTCTTGTCCTGATAGTATATAACCGCGATAGTAGGTTTAGTGGTCAAAAACACGGTTTTTACCAGTAAATATAATAAACCGAATAAGTAAAAACATCAGGTGTTATTTTACACACCTAGTCTACTTTTTAGTATATATCGCCTAAGATAATTCTAGGATCTGGATATTTTGTTAATGCTGAATCAATGTCTTCTTTCGCTACAACTCCAGGCAAGTCAAATGTTTCAGGTTCCTCTAGTGATAATTGAAAATGTAGATGTGGTGGCCATCCTCCATTCTCATGTTCATCACCAATCCTTGCAATCATATAACCTGCATCAATCTCCATGCCTATTTCTAATCCATTCAAACTTTGCTTTGAAAGATGACCATGTAAAACCCAAAACTTTCCTGACGAATTATTAATTTGAATTTTTGAGGATTTAATTAGATCGATATCATGTTCAGTAATAATTGTCGGACCATAAGATCCTGCTTCCGAATTTATACCAAAACTGTGAATCTTTCCTTCGCCAAAAGCATAAACTGGAGTGTCGACTGGTGCACCAATATCAATTCCAACATGAATATTTCTAACTCCACCGAAAATTTCAGTTTCATACATNCCAGGCCGANATTCGTTGTATCTACCAATTTGGAATTCAAATGGGCATTCCCAAGACTTATCTTGGCCTCTAGTGAAATCAAAAACCCAATACTCTTCAGGTAGATTCACTACCGGATGAAAAGGTTCTGGAACTTCGACCATGACACTGTGAAAGGGTCTTTTCTTTTGATTCTTAGCCGAACTATCAAGACCTAGAGCCTCTACGCAGAGCCATGATTATCACAAGTATTATTGTTTTACTTGTGAGTTTTCTTCCAGGTTATGCTCTGTGCAAAGTACTCGATGCAAGTGCTGATAAATGGCGAAAAGCGATGCTAAGTCCTGCACTAGGATTGTTATTGTTATACGGAATTTCAGGATTGGTCGTAATATCAGGTGTGTGGTCCTTTGCTTCAATGACTGCAATTATACTGCTTCTGAACACATTAGCGCTAGCACACATAAAAAGAAGAATTAGAGTTGATAAAAAACTTACACCTTGGCAAAAATTAGAAGCAGTTATGCATGGGCAAATTCTAGAATCTGAAGATCTGTACATTACTGAGGAAGCCGCTGCTCAACAATGGTTTCAGTCTAGACGTTCACCGATTTTATTTTTACTGGGTTCAGTTACTATAATCGGAGTATTTCTACTTCCTTTTATCCAATCTCTACCTTTTGGTGTTGATTGGATCGGTTTCTCTACACTAACCAGTCAACTTTCCGTAACTGGAAACTTTTCTCTTTCAGGTACAAATGATGGATTCTGGACATACCCTCCTGCCTTTCCTGCCCTTGCAGCATGGCTACAAAACGCCACCGGAATCGGAGCAGGGAGAGCAGTTTTTGAACTCGGACATTATAGCTTAATTGTAATTCTTTTAGGTCTGGCGGGCGCTCTCGACCACCATGGAAGTGGTGCACATGGAATACTTGCACTATCGCTAGGATTTGGTTTATTTGCCAAAGCATATGATTCGGGGTATCCAACTGTTTCCAGTCAACTCGGACTAGTCGTAGGACTACTAGTACTTCTTAGACCCTCATCCGCAAGAGGCTCACACCATACTAGAGGCTTCATAATTGCAGTAATTTGTGTCACTCTTATTCACCCTACTGGAGCAATTTATCTAGGTATGTTGATGATTTCTCATATATTCATTGGAATTAGTTTGAATAAAGAGTATAGTGAAAATATGCAGAGATTATTGCTGACATGTTCTATTTTATTGACTATTGCTGGTGCGATTTCAATTCTACTTCTAGCCCCACGTATGCTTGACTCCGCTGTTTTTGCTGAATATGGATGGCAGGGTGGAAAACCGTTGATTACCTTCAATTTATTTTTGCTAATTCTAGGGGCGATTGCAGGATGGAAATTACGCTCAACCGTAGAAGGAAGACTACTCATTACCTGGTTTGCTGGATTATGGCTGTTAACTTCAATACACTTAATCGAAGGTTTGGAAAGTATTCCGGTTCTTTCTCTACTTTCATACACCTTGTATTCGATGGGAATTCATGCATTCCATGTGCCATTAGCTGCACTGGTAGCCATATGGTGGAGCCCCACTACTGGTCTTACTTCTCTTGAAGAGAAACGTGGATTGATGACCGTAGGATGGGACCCTACAATCTCAGATAAGATGTCAAAAATTTTGACAGGTCTCATTTTGGTAGGGGTTTTAATTGCGAACTCTGTTGTATGGCATATTGCATCTCATGATGAACTTAGACCAATCACTCAAGGAGATTTAGAAATTCGTGAAAAATTATCAAATCTTCCCGATGGAAGTATTGTCTATTCAGAAAATTCTCACTGGGGGCATGTTTTTGACGCTCCAGAAAATGTTGAGCTGACCAGTATTCCAACATTAGGACTAGTTCAAATTGATTCCAGTATCCATTCATCCGCAACTACAGCAATTTTTCTAGACAATACTACGAAAATAAAGGAACTAGGCATAAATTATGCAATTACTTCCCCTATTGGAACAATGGGGTGGACATTTGCAATGTCGCCTTATTGGCAAGAAATTGAAAATATACGGGGAAGTAAATTATGGCAATTTAATTCAAATGGACTTGCATCAACCTCACAATTTTCAGTCGTTAATCAAACTTCTTGCCAAGATAATTGTGAGATGAGAATTGACCCTTGGAATGAACATAGATTTTCCAATTTAGATAATCTTACAGAGGAACGGGCTTTCATTGAGGAAGGAAAAGATGCCTATCTCGAATTTATTCATACTGGTAAAATGATAGAAAATGCTACTATTTGCATGGTTTATGAAATGGTTGGAGAAGTAGATGGTTTAGAAATAATACATTCAACAAATATTTCTGTAGATTTTGAATCTATTTCGGGATGGAATCAGAAATGTTGGATTATGGATTACCAACATGACAACCTGCAACTCGAATTCAATTGGGAGGGTACTAGTTCAGATTCGTGGTTAAATCCAACAGGATTATCTGGAAGAGGCGATAGAATTATCGACACCAGTGGAATTCGTATCCATTGGTTAGAAATACGCTGATTTCAATGAAATTAATAGAAGCCATCAAAAATAAATCTAACTTATCACCATCAATGAGGAATGCGGTAATCATGCTTCCAACCCTGGATGAAGCCAGTGGTTTAGAGGCTGTAGCCAAACAAATCCCTCATGGAAAATTAATACGAAACGGCTGGAATTACCAAGTTTGGGTAATTGATGGAGGTAGTAGTGATGATACAAAGGCTGTTTCCGAACAGTTTGGTTTCACTTTTCTACCCCAACAAGGAAAAGGTAAAGGTGCAGCAATGCGCTTAGGTTTCAATAAATTTGTTGAGTCTGAATTTGATGCTCTGGTTATGCTTGACTCAGATGGAACTTATGACCCTAAAGATATACCTCGTTTCCTAGATACATTATCTAATTGTGATGTTGTTATCGGAGATAGATTAAATGGACAAATAGATCCAAACGCAATGACTAGAGTCAATTACTTTGGCAACCACGTTCTTACATGGTTGGCAACAGGGATGTATGGTATTACTATCAATGATTTATGTTCAGGTTATTGGGCCTTCAGCAAGAAAGCACTAAAACGACTCAAGCTAAATTCGATGAAATTTGAAATTGAGGCAGAAATGTATACTTCTTGTGTTAAGGAAGAATTAGACATTAAAAGTATACCAATTAGATACTCAGCGAGAATTGGCCAAGCTAAACTCGGTTCTATTTCAGATGGATGGCGAATTTTTCGTAAACTGATAGTTAGACGTATTTTTGGAACCCCGATTGAAGCAAAAATCGGTAAGGGAAATTTCGATATCAAATAAGCAAGAACTCAAAACAAATTGCTGCTTCGACTGATTATGTCCCGTCGTTTGTGCATCATTTTGGGTGCTAGCGGACTGGTAGGACAAAGGTTGCAACAACGATTAGTAGAGCATCCGATGTTCAAAATTTCTGCCATTGGAGGTAGCCCTTCCACCGCAGGCCTGAAGTTAGAAGAGATACCTTGGCGCTTAGATGAGGATAGACCAAATCTACCCAATTTGATAGTTCTAGACATAAATTCTAGTGACTTTATCGAACAATGTATTGAAAGAAATATCGAAATAGCCTTCAGTGCATTACCTTCAGATATCGCTTTGGATATCGAAAAAAGATTAGTTGAAGCAGGAATAATGGTATTCTCCAATGCCAGTAGTTTTAGAAGAAAGCCGAATATTCCTATGATTATTCCTGAAATAAATCCACATCATTACCATGAAGGGTTACACTACTGTGCTACTAACTGTACCTTGATACCACTCGCTCTACCTGTTTCTGCTATTGCTAATATTTCTTCAATCAAATCGGTGAAGATGCGAAGTGAACAGGCCTTATCCGGTGCAGGATGGGGTTTNTTGTATGATGAAGCAGCANTAAGAGGAATTGTCGAACCAAATATTGAAGGTGAAGCAGAAAAAACTACACAAGAACTACTCCATGTAATGGGGNGNATCAATCACCAAGAAGTCACACCGGCTATATTTGATTTAGAGATTGTTTGCGAGAGGGTTTCANGGCGCGATGGNCATCAAGTCTTTGTGGAAGTAAAAACCGAGAAGTCCGTTAAAATTGAAGAAATATTAGACCAATTCCGACAGATTAACCTAAGTTCTGAATTACCCAGTAAGCCATCTCATGTAATACATCACGTGGAGAAGATTGATACAGCAAAAAATCTTTGGAGNGATGGAGAGGTTTTCACAACTAATCCAAACCCTACAACTGATTTAAAGACTGGAATGGCTATAATTGTAGGTGACTTAGAGGTTGAAGAAAATATCATTCGCTTTTCTGCTTATTCACACAATACGATTAGAGGTGCTGCGGGAGGNGTAGTATTTTTAGCAGAATTTGTCATGAATTTAAGATCTTAACTTGTAAACGGTATNCCTAAAGTATTGTTAGCACTCCACTTACATGGTGCGCTATGGGAATTACTGCAATGATACCTGACATGACAATTGGTCAGTTGTATTCAGAAGCAGATTCCCGATGGGGTGAAATCTGGGACGAAAACGCTGCTAGATTGAGAATTTTGCTTGTTTTTCCAAGAAAAGAAAGAAAGATGATGGAATTGCATGGTGATATGATTGAACATGGCCAACCAGTAATGACAATATTTCACCGCCCCAGAGATGAAGCATCTTTACTAGAAGAACAAGGATTTGACCCAAAGGCAGCATCCTTCCAGTTTGTCGATATCTCTAGTCCGGATTTAGGACCATGGATGCAGCAACTGATCAATAATGAAAANTGGCTTAGAAATACTGTTAGTGTGATGTCGATCCCATTTTCATTGGGAATACCTACTCAAAGATCATTTGAAACAGAGCAAGTAATCTGTTTTAGACATCCTTCTTTACCAGCGATTGAAAGATATTACTTACCATTCCCACCAACATCTATTCCTGGGAAATGCTTTGTTTCTTTACCTAGAAGGCAGGCTGCTGAATTAGCAAGACAACAGGCTGAAGTCTTAGGTGTTGGTCGACTACAAAAGAAATCAAAAATCACTGTACAAGAAGTCCCTCATGAACCAAGTCCCCCTACTCCAAATATGTCTCAATCTGAAGCGACAATGAATGCTATGATGGATAATTTTTCTAATGAAATGCTAGAAAATATGGCAGAAACNGAGCCTGTTACTAATATTGAATTNCCGAAATCATCTCCTACTAAGGAAGATATTTCTTCTGGAAGTGCATTTGTTCCTTTACCGCCTTCCACCGCCGGTGATAGTGAATTTTCTAACGACATACCCGAGGCTCAGCAAGAACTGTCTCCAAGTTCTGGTGTTGAATTACCTGAGATCGAAGAGATTGATGAACAGGCTGGAATGTCAGACATAGAAATTGAATTCAGAGAATTAGTAAATGGTTTATTGGCGGCTGGNGTAGAGCCTAGTGATATGATGGATGATCCTAGATGGGAAGATATTACTGAAAGAGCTGCTGCAATCGGATTTGAAACGTGGCCAGTTTTCCTAGAGTTAGCAGCAATGGGTTAAATTACCACGAGCATGAGGGATAATTATGGGGTTTTGTGTAAACTGTGGAAATCAGCACCGTGATGGTGTCCGTTTCTGTCGATTTTGTGGCACACAACAACCTAGCGAACAACTGCTGGCTAGGCTTCGCTCAGAAGCAGAACAAATAAGACTTCTAAGAGTACAAATGCAACAAAATCAAATGCAGGATAATGCCTATGCAAGACTCGAAGCTATGCGTCAGCAAGCAGAGGCTGCAGCACGCTTGAACAATCAACAAAACCAAAATTATCCACCTAGGTGGTGAATAATTGCGGCCCAAACATTTGGCCATCGAGTTATCNAAACTNGAGGCTCATCCTTGTAATTCGGTTGAGCTNGAACAATATGCAACCGAAGGAGANTTGGCTGCTTTTTGGCTATTAGCAATTGATCAACTTGATGATTTACAGAATAAATCTATTTTAGATTTAGGNGCNGGAAATGGTATNNTAGGNCTTGGTACTGCATATCTNGGTGCAAGTGAAATACTTCTCATAGAAGCTGATATTGATGCTCATGAAGTTAGTAAAAATAATATTGCTAAAGTTAATCAAAAATTCGATATAAAAATTAATTCGATTAATGCNATGATTGGAATTGATGAGATTCAGNNNTCCAGTGAATTCGATATAGTAATCATGAACCCTCCTTGGGGATTCCAAAAAGAAAAAGCCGATAGACCATTACTTGAATTTTCATTTAAACTAAATGCTGATTCAATATATGTTTTACATTCTGCTAAAGAAAAACATTTACTGCCAGTGGCAAAGGATTTTGGATATGAAGGTGAAATANTTTTTGAGACTGATTTNCGACTACCAGCAAAATATTCNCACCATACAAAAAAGACNGCNATGACCGAAGTTAGATGTTGGAGATTTCACAAACCCGGCGATAAAAAAATAATTTCAGAGCAAATCTTAGATGAATAATCAATTACTTTTGGTATGAGGGATTCAAAAGGGAAAAGCCCGCCCGCTGGTATAAGCGAAACGTATGCGTCCCACACCGGGCCATGCCAGCCAAGGAAATGAATAACATGACGGCGAGCCTCGTCACCCCAGGAATGCAAGTATCATCAGCCTCTAAATGTGAGGCTGGAGAAGGAACTATTGAGATAGATGGTAAAATTGTAGCAACTACAATCGGACTTTTCACTATTCAAAATGGAATAGGCGTAGTTTCTCCAAAAAAGGAATTGGTTAGTCCTGAAGTTGGTGACACTGTAATTTGTGAAATTGTCAAATTGAATGAAAAGAATGGGGAAGCAATGATTATTGAAATTGAAGGAAAACCCGGCAGTATTCAACCCGACCATCTCTATGGCCAATTCCATGTTACTGGAATAGTGGACAGATATATGCATCAAACTGCTGATGCTGTTAGACGGAGAGATGTTTGTAGAGCACTTGTAAAGGAGGTTTCTCCTGTTGTAAGGATCGATTTTAGAGAGCGTGATGACTGTGGAGTTTTACATGCTATTTGCCCTTCTTGTGGAGATACACTCCAAGCACAATTAGATGGTGATTGGAATGTTAAATGCAATACTTGTAGTTATCAGGCATTCCGAGCATTGGCTGATAATTTCAATGCTGGATGGGCAGAACTAGACCAAGGGGCTAGTAATTTGAATAACTCNGGNAAGAGATGGGGCTCTGTTGCNGAATCAATGTTTTCCAAAGGGCCATCTGGTCGTGCAACATTTATTGCAGAAGATGTAAGAGANGACGGTCGAGAAAGAACCTACTTCAGATTCGAATCAGATGGTGGTGGAAGAGGACAACAAAGACCAAGGCATAACCCTGGATGTAAATTATTCATTGGTGGACTTCCAAGAGAAATTGGAACTGATGAACTAAGAGAGATGTTTGCTAAGTTCGGTGATATGGTAGATTGTATTGTTCCAACAGATGAAAATA
>PADF01000046.1 GCA_002702945.1 Methanobacteriota archaeon | reverse complement strand
GGAATTAGTGATACATTCTAAACCCTCCGAATCACGAATCCAAGTATCTTCGATGCCAATACTTCCCTCTTTGTAAACAACCTTTGGCTCTATCGCCATTGTTCCTCCAACTGGCAAAGGTCTGTCAAAGCCTCGTGCAACTACTGGTGATTCATCAAGTTGTAAACCCACGGAATGGCCTAAAAATTTACTTTGATCTGGTTTCATGCCCATCAAATTATCTTCATATCCCATTTGATAAGCCAGTTGTGAACCTTTCTCCCAAGCAGTCGAACAATCGTCACCAATGCCCAAAGATGAAACTACAGTTTCACTTACTTCGACCATGTCTTCTAGCCTTTGATACCAAATTTTAGATAACTTACCAACGCTGAACATACGAGTTTTATCAACCACATATCCTCTGTGAACATGAACTAAATCAACTAAAATTGGTTGATTTTCCTTTATTTTACTAAACCCTGAACCCATTCCAGATAATGGATGTGGACCTGTTCCACCAATAGCAGAATCAAAGAAAGAAGGAATCCCTCCGGCTCTTCCAGAAACTATCACTCCCCTATCGCACTGTAACGGGAATCGGCGCATTTGGATATTACCTCCAAAACCTTCCCTCCTACTGACTTCTTCAGCAGCAGCAACCAACTCTAATTCAGTAACTCCCAATTTCAATTTTGACTCAACTGCTTCAAACATTTTTGCCTGTATTTGAGCGCTGGCTTTCATCTGTTGGACTTCCCATTGTGATTTTATTTCTCTAATTTGATGAATAATTGATGTGGCATCTTTGCAGATTCCTAGAGGAGAGAGGATGCTAGTAAACCGTGATGCGAAGTCGAACGGGATTTCTCCGAATTGTAAAGCAGGAGCCTGTTCAACGCCGCGTTGTTGTAAAAATTCAACTAATATCTTCATTCTAGGGAATTGCACGATTTCAAATGGAGAATTATCTTCGCCAGCTTCATATTTTGCTCTTGAAAGAGACCTTCTAACCATTAATACTGGACCATCTCCACCATTCTCCTTACTAGCCTTTGAACCTCTAGCAGGAACAAATAAAGTTGAATTTTGTCTACCTCCAGAAAAATAATACAAATCAACTGGATGTTGAATGAAAACACCAGGGATATTATTTTCTTTTAGCGACTTAGATAATACTTCGATTCTATGTTCAAGCTCCGAAACAGGTACCCGCCAATCTTGGCCTTCGGGGCCTAAAACCTCAGTTTCAAACAGCGACCCCATGATGTGGTGCTGAAGTTTCACATTGAAAACTACTACTCTTAGTTGACTTTGTAGAATAACGATTACACTAACTTCAAGAATGAGTAAGCGTTGGAATAACTATGGAGAATTCACGGCCCAAGGTTGTCAAAAATATTGGGTTTGCTATTATTATTATTGGGTTTGCAATGTTATCAATGGCTGACCCCGAGGAAACCTCAGAACCTATCGAACCGCGAATATTGGTTGAGAGCGGGGAAAATGAATCAGGTTCATTCATTATGAATTTCAATGACAATGATTGGGAGATGGATTTTTGGATGGATTTCGATGAATGTGAAAATATCGAATTAACGATAGTAGATAGCAATAATACTGTAGTTTTTGATGACGATGACTTCAGAAATTCTATATTTTGCTATGGTAATGAAAGTCCAAGGTTCGATTATATCTATGGTGAAACCTATGCCTATGAAAGCAATTACCCATTATTCATAGCAATGTACAGTGTTGTTGGCGATAAACCTCTTGAAGAAGATATTTTTGGAGTTATCGGCTCACTTCTCTGCTGTTCAGGGGCTTTATTAGCATCTTTTTCTGGAGGTTTGGCCTCATTTGCTAGAAATCAAAAACAGTATTCTGTAGGAATGATGCCCACAGAAGGAATTATTCCCCAACCAGTTGTAGAGGATCAAAACATTAACATTGAATATAATCAAACCTATATGACTCAACCAACTTTCGCTGAGGAAAATAAATCTACAATTAATAATCAAACAGAAAATAGAGTTGATGAAAAACCACAAAGACTAGATTTGGAAAACTCTGATAAAGAAGAAAAGAGTGAAAAGAAAGTAAATTTCTGGGATAATATCTAATTTTTGTTAACAGTACAACTCAAAAGCCGTCACCTTTTGGACTGACCAATGACAAGAGTATTGTCTTTGGACAGTGTTAATGTCGAAGGTAAGACTGTGCTTGTTCGCGTTGATATTAATAGTCCATTAGACCCGTCAACAAAAGAATTCCTTGATGATACTAGAATTAAGGCAATTATTCCTACCCTAAATCGACTATCCAAATCAAAAACTGTTCTACTAGCACACCAATCAAGACCTGATAAAGATGATTTTACCTCAACTTTAGGACATTCAAGAGAGTTAGGTAGAGTTCTTGGTAGAACTGTAAAATGGGTCGAAGACATTCATGGCGCTAAGGCAATGGAGGCAATTGAATCTTTAGAAAATGGGGACATCCTAATTCTAAATAACGTGCGTATGGATGAAGAAGAAGTTTCTTTCAAAGGAAATTTCGCTCAGATGAGTGAAACTAAATTTGTGCAAAGACTAGCGAGCGTTGCAGATTTATTTGTCAACGATGCTTTTGCCTGCGCGCATCGTAATACGCCATCTGTAGTGGGATTCTGTAATGAATTACCTTGTGTTGCGGGNGANCTGATGAGATATGAAATTGAAAAATTGAATCTNGCTCTTAGNAANCCAAGAAGACCATGTATTGCAGTAGTTGGAGGAATCAAAGTTGCCGATTCGGTTTCTGTTGCTGATAACATGCTTAGAAANGGTATTACTGATGAAGTCTGGGCAACTGGTGGAGTCGCAAATCTTCTAATTGAATTATCTGGNAATGATATTGGCAGTATNAATCACAAATTTTTGGTCAAAGAGCTAGGTAAATCATACCATTCAACTGTTGAAACCGCCAAGGCCTTACTGAATGATTTTGCTGATAAAATAAATCTTCCAATAGATTTGGCGGCTAATGTTGAAGATAATCGCGTAGATCTAATGGTCGAAGAATTACCTATTGATGCTCCATTATTCGATATGGGAATTAATTCAATTATGAGGCTTTCATCGGCAATAAAGAGTGCTGGAACAATCATTTTGAATGGCCCTGCAGGAGTTTTCGAAGTTGAAGACTTCGCCCTAGGAACTATTGAAATGTTAAACGCATGTGCTGAATCAAACGGTTATGTTGTTGTTGGAGGAGGACATACTGCCACCTTGATTATGAATCGTGGACTTGCTGATAGAATGGGGCATGTATCTACTGGAGGAGGCGCATGTCTAGATTATTTAGCTGGAAGAATTTTACCTGGTATAGCAAGTTTAGAGGTTAGTGCAGACAAATTCTTTATGGATGTAACTAAAACTGTAAACTCAAATGAGTGAACATGGTTTATACCTAGTATTCTTGAAGGTTAACCTCCAGCCAAAACCATGTCAGACGATGCTTGTGCGCGGTATACCAATACCGTACTCTATGAAAATGGAGTAAAGCATGTTGGAGACATTTTACTTCATGAAGATGGAAGTTGGGCCAAATCTATTGGAGATGAAGATGTAAAAGTTGAGATTGATGGTTCTAAAAGATTGATTACCAGATCTCTACAAAACTGGCATACTCATTTAGCCATGCAATTGAATGCTAGAGACTTTAGTGATGGCTATTCTTTAGACAGGTGGTTGAATGAAGCAATATTCCCTACAGAGTCTAGACTTAATCCTGAATTTGTCAGAGTAGGTTCAAGTGCTGCGGCTGCTGAAATGATTAGAACTGGTTCTACATTTGCGGCTGATATGTACTTCTACCCGACTATTACTGGAGATGTACTTGAAACAGCCGGATTAAGAGGGTTAATTGGAGGGCCTGTAAGTGATTTTGCCTTGCCTTCGCACCCTGATGCCAAATCTGCATTAAATGAACTCGATCAAGTTCTAAAGTCGCAAAAACAAGAAGACAAAATTCAGTATGCTATCGCCACTCATTCGGTTTATCTCTGTAAAGAGGAAACCTTGACAATGGCTTCTGAACTAGCAGACAAACGTAATGCTAGATTGCATATCCATGTCAGTGAGACCAGAAAAGAAGTATCTCAATGCCATGAAAAGACTGGATTATATCCTATAGAATATTTAGATAGTATTGACTTTTTCAAGCCAGGAACAATTTGTGCACATGCTAGTTGGGTGAAGAAAAATGAAATTAGGATGTTGAAAAATCATAATGTAACTGCGGTTCATTGCCCTTCTTCTAATATGAAAATTGCATGTGGTGGAACCATGTCTCTACCAGCCTATATGGAGGCTGGTGTTGATGTTAGACTAGGAACTGATGGGGCTGCTTCTTCGGGTAATGGACTAGATGTGCTGGCTGAAGCAAGACTTGCATCATTGGTTCAGCGACATGACCACTGGGATGCTACTTTGCTGCCAGCAAGTGAAGTATTCGAAATGGCAACCAAGGGTAGCAGAGATTGGGCTGTTTGGGATCTAAATGATATTCGAATGCGCCCATTAGGTCGCTCGGGCAATAGACATCTAGCAAATTTGGTTTTCAATGGAGCAAATTGTCTTGACTTATGGGTTGGAGATAAGGCCTTACGGCTAAACGGTGAAACATTAACACTTGACGAAAATGAAATTATTTCTAATCTGGATAATGCGGTTAATTCTTACTATGATGGGATTGAATAATCAATCATATTTGATTAAAATATACCCGCAAATACCCATTAGGAAAAACATAAAATATCCAGTGATGGATAATGATAATCTGACATCATACTCGACATTTAATGCTAAATCTTCTGGGATTTCGTCACTCAATGTACCGATTCCAACATAATAACCGCCATTTTCAACTGTCCAATCAATACCTGTAGAATTATCAATTCCTACTACCTCATANTCAGGATCTTCAACTTTGCATTCAACACTGCTTGGAGATATCAACTCAATAGGGCTTATTTTATCNCATTGCTCTTTCTTTTCACTATCANCAATTACTAGGTAGATATCACTTCTATCCCAGCTAATGGAGGCCTTGGCAGTAAAAAGAAAACTCACAGGATTGTCTGGCATTGGGTCATCTGAGAAATAAACTACTCTAGGNGTGTTTGGTGTTGGAATGTTATTTACTTCATCTTGAAATGAGCCCCCAATGGTCCCNAGTAACATTACAANAACCGCAATACTGCAAAGACTATAGCCTATTTTTTTACTAAGTGAAGCCAATTAAATCCCTCATAATTGTAAGAAAGCAATTGCTAAAATTAGATAGCTGCCAAGTAACATCAACCCTTCAAGCCAGTTCGACTTTCCATCGGCTAGGATTGAATTGACTACTAGTACTGAAAGAAATGTTGCTGCCGTTTCCAACTTTCCGAATTCAAGAGTTAATGGAACTCCAAGGGCCCAGGCAAAAATAATCATGGCTGGAGCTGCAAACAATGCAATTTGAACACTGCTACCTATTGCAATAGCAACTGAAAGGTCCATCTTATCTTTACCAGCGACGATTACTGCCGTAAAATGCTCAGCAGCATTACCAAAGAATGGAAGTAAAATTACGCCAATAAATAATTCTGGCATACCCCATTCATCAACTGCTGCTTCTAAACTGTGTACCAAAATGTGTGCCATCCAGGCAACAAGTACTGTCGCCAAAATCAATAAAATCCAAGCATCTCTATTTGCCATTTCTGGTTCTTCATGAGTACCGTGACCNGGGGTAGTAGCAAAAACATGGGCATGGGTTTTCAGTTGGAAAAGTAGAGCAAAGCCATATATTATCAATAATACAATTGCAGCATATCGGGAAACATTCTCAACATCTCCAATAGTAGAGCCACTTGTATGTTGTATAGCACTTGGAATAATAAATGCAACAACAGCAAGTAATAATAATGACCCATTCATTTGAATGGCGTCACTATTGAAAGTTTGCTCCTTCTTCTTCAAACCGCCCCAAAGCATGGCTAAACCTAATACTAAGAGCATGTTTCCTAGAATTGAACCGATTAGA
Organism: Methanobacteriota archaeon; assembly: GCA_002702945.1. The sequence continues at coordinate 5,967 of PADF01000046.1, read as the reverse complement.
GATGCCTGAGTGACTGTTATCATTGTGTCTTGAATTGCTGGATCATTAGATGCTGCATAAATTGCCAATCCAACGATAATTAATTCCGCAGCATTGCCAAATGTTGCATTGAGAAAACCACCGACAGCTTCACCGGTTCTAAGTGCGATTTCTTCTGTACCTTTGCCCATTAAAAATGCGAGAGGCATTATAGCGATCATCGAAAATAAAAATGCCATGGTTAAGTTATGTTGATAGTTGAAAAAAACNGCAANNGGAAGGGAAATTAATAACCAATTAAGTTTATTTTTTAGTGGATTAAATGAATCAATTATGTTCTCCATGNGATGCTCGACATNTTCATCATTGTCTNCAGAGGCTACTTCCGACATAATTCAAGGGAAGGTAATTTACTCTTTGAGTTAATCTATTGAAAATTACTCAATCTTCTGTTTTCTTACGTCTTCCTACTTGGCGTCTTTTCGGTGCATTTTTAGGAGCAAGTCTTCGACCAACCGTACGTTTCTTTGGCTTTTCCTCTTCCAAATCTTCTTCATCATCTAAGCCAAAGAATGCTTCATCATCATCGTCATCCTCTTCTTCAACAACTTCAGGAGCTTTTCTCCTTCTAGATTTCCTCGAGGGTACATTAACTGCGAATGGATCCTCTTCTTCTTCTTCTTCAACTTGAGGAATATCTTTCTGAACGGTTTGAGTGATGGCATCCATATCGACATCTTGAGTTGTTCCAATGAACTCAGACATCCAATCATCCTCATCCATATCATCATCTGAACCCCTCTTAGGTCCACGCATACTTGTCCGTATAACTACCAACATAATGATGATGGAAAACAATACTAATCCAGATAAAACCCATACCATTATGTAAGGTGGGTCTGAGAAGGAGGGGTTAACAATTACTGGCTCTGGGTCTGGTTTCAATGCTTCAACATAGTTACAAACCGTAGTTCCGTTAAGAGTATTACGACACTGGTCTACAACAAATATTACCTGCGATGAAACTTCGTTGCCTGCTGTATCAATTGCTCTAAAGGTCACAGAATGTTGACCAGGGTCGAAGTTACCCGAGTTGATCTTTTCATCAATAACTATTGAACTATTATCGCCGTATAGATCTTGAAGGTTTTGTGGAATTGTCCAGGGTGACGTAGATACTGCGCCTGAACCATAATTATAGGTAAATCGGTATTGGAAACTCGAAATCTGAACGTCGTCGGATGCTCCTGCGAGTAATTGAATATAGTTACCATACAAATATTTCGAACCATCGGTACTGGAAGCAGGAGAATAAACCTGGATTGTTGGCCGCTTAGCATCTAAACTGCGATTATCCCAAACGATATTGTTGAAATTCCTACTTTCATCAGTGAATGAGAGATTCATTATGATAGTTCCAGCAGATACTGTACTACCAATATCGAACGTCAAATAATAATCAGGGCCTTTGTCCGGATTGCCAAGATTGTCAGCATAGAGTAACATTTGTTTTACTCCTCCGGAGATAATTCCGCCGCTACTGGTTGTGATTTCTATTTGTGGTAATGAAAACAAGTACTCGTTAACAGAGACCCTCATCTCATAACTTCCCGAAACTAACGACGGACTAGTATACAAATCATTTTCTTCATCAAATAACTCATAGGTGGCTGTAGGCACTGTTGTATCTTCTTTTACTTTCAGAGCGTTACCTCCTAAACCTGGGAATGCTTCTAAGTTAAAATTCCCATATGAATCAGAAACTGTAACAGCATACCATACATCTCTGTCGACATTATTGGGGATATCATAAGTTCTTGAAAAACTAAAGCTATTCCATGAAGCCCCTGAATCATAAATCCCGGTATCAAATAATTCCCAGCCATTTTCTGTAGAAATATCAGAGGTTGTATCTTCATCATCCCCGAAAGGATCGCCAAAGTTTCTCCAAACTGTGTATGTTTCAAAATCTAGTTGTTGATTATTTAGCCATTCAATAGTTACAAGTTTGGACTGACCGTCGACAGACAGTGAATTGACCACTGGGACTGAAGGCGTAACTGTGTGTTCCATAACTGCACCATCCCAATTTTGCACTAACTCGGTATAATGGTAAGTGCCGTTAACATGTTGATATAGTGCCTCAGATGTTACGAAATAGAAGGAATTCCTACTAACTTCTGCAGGGACTTGTAATTGTGCAGACTGGATTCCATCAGTGACTGTTGCCATCCAAAAAATTGTTTGGTTAGGTAAAAACTGACNGCCACTAACCAAGTAATCAGCGCGCCAAACATGGTAAAGTTCTCCTTCGGCACCAACCTGATCTTGCCATGAAACTACAGTAGTCTGATTACCAATAAATTCTGCTTTGACTTTAGTGGGCTCTGCGGTCCAATTAAAGAAAGCATCTTCAAATACGGTAGAACATGATTGTGGNGGTATTTGAGTATCATAAATTCCNTTCTCGTCAACTACTACCACACAGTAAGTAGAATATCCAAGTCTACCAATTGGTAGTTGATGATTGTAAACCTCTAGTCCCTCGGGGACAACTGAAACTAATGTTGGACCAAATGAAGTGGTATTGTCAAAGGAACTACCGGACGAATAAATAGCATAACTTTCTCCAGATTCTGTATTTATGTCATTCCACGAAATAGAAGTAATGCCCCCCCCTGTACTAGGATTGGGTATGAAATTAGTAGATACTGCAGAAACTCCATCTGGAGGAGCATTATCTTCAACAACAGGGGAAGTAAGAGCATTGTTTGAAAGGAAGCGAATATCTTCATAATCTTGCCCAGGACCGTACCAATTCGGTAAATAGTAAGTAATTGAATAATAAAAATCGGTATTTGTATTAGGAGGTATGTCTAATGAATAAGAAGAAATTCCTGCTGTTAAATTTGCTATTGGAGTAGCAGTTTGTAGAATAGATGTTGCTGACTGCCGGGTTAGNGGAAATAGTGTCTTCCAAATTCTAGTTGAGTAGGCGTCAGGTCCAACTTCAGGCAATAGAGGGAATATATCATTGTAATTAACCCAAGACAAGGTAGTTTGACTAGATTGTGCATCAAAAGTAGCTTGTAGATTATACGGGGTTCTAATAGGAGTTGTCGTTTCCAAAATACCATCATATAAGCTCGATTCATTGAAAATTAAATCATCATATGTCCCTATACCATCAATAGTTGTTGTTACTGCGTAATAGAATGTGCTATTGGTCCCTGGCGATACAAGGTATGAGAAACTGTGACCTGGGTGAGTCCCATTAAATGCCATACAGTCATATCTACTTGTAGAACCCGATATCTGTGAAGGATTACACGCATCTACTTGATAGATTAAATCTGCATCTACAATATTGGATGAAGTAATATTTTCCGTGTACCTGTACAAATTATACGTAGCATCAAAAATATTGTTTAACTCAGCACCTGGTGAATCGATATTTCGCCAAGTGATTGTTGTGAGTTCGGTATTAGTATCAAATATTGCTGTAATATCCTGAGCTTGCAAGTGCATTGGATCGCCAATATCTTCTGCAGAAGTTGACAATATTGGAATCACTGAAAGTGACATTAATGCGACTAACAATAGAGCGATAAGTTTCCCATCTTTACCGTGCGAACTACCCGTCATCATTCCTTTCTAGCATGCAACTGTTATGAGTATACCGCTTTGGAGTAAGTAAAATAAGGCTATTTTGGTCCTTTTTTTGAATACCAAGAATTATTCTTCTTGGGTATTCTTTTGAGGCAATGGGTCTTCTTCATCTATCTGTTTAATCTTATTTCTTGCTTGAATAAAACGAATAAGGAATGTCCATAGCCCGCCTATTGCGGAAATAAATATCACAATACTCAGAGGATTTATTGAGATGTGTTCGAATGGAGCTGGAAACTCTCCCCAACTGGATTTATCTAGATAAAGCATCGCTGACATAGCAAAAATTGCAACTATGGATAGTATTGTTCTATCTGCGCGAGAAAAGCCTCTGTAGTTTCTGGTTCCTGCTACTGCTTGGGCTTGTGTACCCATATAAGAGCCAAGTAAGGTTAACCAAGCAGCTGATAGTCCCAATACTAAATCGTCAACAAATACAGAACCTGCGATACAAATAATCCAAGTTGCGTCAAGAAGTCTATCAAATGTATGATCAAGATAGTCCCCCCATCTTGTCACTCTTCCAGTAGCTCTTGCTACAGGACCATCTAATCCATCTAGAACCATTGCCATTGTAATCAGTAATCCTCCTCCTAGTAACATTGAGGCTCCTAAGTCGTCTTGTGATGCCGTTAGTACTGAAAGACCACCCAGAACTCCAATTGGTAATGCCACCCAAGTGATAGTTGCTGGTGAAAACTTGGATAGAGATTCAACTATTGGAGTCAAAACTCGTTCCCAAACATTTCTTAATTTCTCAAGAGCCATGTTTCTTCCTCAATCTATTCCAAATGAACTAGGGGGTTGATTGTTGCGGTCAAAATTTTACTTCTCTATCCAATCTATTGCCTTTTTCGCTTGTTCAACTAATCCTTCTTGAGTAAGTTCTCCATTTAGCCAAACAATTGCATCTCTATACGACTGTTCAATGTCTTGTTCAGTTGTATCAATTTCTAGAATAGGGACCTCGATTTCAAATTCTAATAACTCGGACCAAATGCCTGATATCAATTCCCATTCGATATTAGACTTGATCTTTTGTTCGGAATAGCCTCTAAGTTCAAGCCTCTTTTGTAGAATATCTGGATTGCATCGTAACACAATTATTGCATCGACATCCAAAAAATGTGAAAGATGGCCTTCGACAACAATAATGCCTGAATCGTTATGTTGCCAGTCATTTGACAACCGATGAATATCGACTTCTTTAGACCCATCTTTTGAATCTAGGTCCCCGATATAGCCATAGTCTTCTGCTAATTCTTTTACAGACAGTACTTTGATTTGTTCACTAGCAAAGATTTCTCCCAATGAGGTTTTCCCAGTACCAGGTGTACCAGAAATAGCAATGGACAAATCTCTCTCCATGTTTGCCGCTACAAGTCATTGTTAAAACAGATTTGCGACTAATATTTGTTTTTGGCATAATAGTTGAATAGAAGGCATGAAAGGTGATGTCGTTTTGCATTGCCTGTTCATCATGTTTGGAATGAGTGACCCAAATCAAACTCTACTACAATTAGAGAGTTATGTAAAAGATGGTCGATTAGAGATGTCCGAGGTGATGGCAACTCAATTTACTGACATGTTTCTATCTCAAAAAAAGCGTGATTTGAGATCTCAGGTTTTTTTAGTAAAGGGTTTACGGATTTTATGTGATGTTTTACTTGTAAGAGGAAAATCTAGTACCGCTACGGCTTCGGCTAAAATATTAATTCGTGAACGTAAGAAATTGGTGTCAATGATAAAGCAAAACCCCGAAGTATCATCTGAAATGGCAGGTCCAATCTCAGAAGATTTTAGAAGATGTGCAAATGTTTTTGCCCATGCCAATAAACATCGGGCTGCCAAGAAGTTCTTCTCAAAGAGTGAGAAGAGTTCACCAGGAAATATCGCTGTAGCAATCGAAGCATTCGGCCATTATAATCGAGATAAAACTATCATTAAACGGTTGATTAACTGTACTATTTCAGCCGGCCCTGTCATTCTAACCAACGGCTCATATGTTTTGCAGCCTATCGATTTACCCTCTGCTTCTGCTGAACAAGTACGTCTAGCATTAATTGATATCTATGCCCAAGGATTTGAGCAAGCAAGAGAGTTGGCGGAGCGAATATACTCTGAAATCGGGGCAATAGAGAGAGGCGAAGCGGCTGCAAATGCCAGATTACAAAGCGCTCTAGATTCCCTAAAGCCTAAACATGACTACTATGAGTACAGTTAGATTGGTAACGAGGGATGGATTTGAACCATCGATCTCCGGGTTATGAGCCCGACGGGATATCCAGACTACCCCACCTCGTTATCTCATCGGCTGAC
>PADF01000045.1 GCA_002702945.1 Methanobacteriota archaeon | reverse complement strand
TTTACTTGTATCTTCTGGCCGTTTGCCATTTCTGCAATTTTTTCACCAGAGTAAATAATTATTTCTCGTTTGTTAGTCGGACCGTGCATCTTCGTCCCTTCCGTCATTATATACTTCGTAGCTTGTTGGCATACAATCTGCGAAATCTTTCCAATCTACTGCCATCTCTTCCATTACTTGAGATAACGTTTCTTTGTCTTTCTTCTCATTCATCATACAATTATTATCGGTTAAATCCGGAGGAACCTCAAGCTAAAACTCATCAACAAAGTACTCATCTGGATTGTATTTCTCAATAAGATTGTTCCAGATCTTCTTAACTGTACTCCGTTTAGTAATATCAAACCCGTGCGCTACAGTTTCGGTAACGCCTTCTGACTTGTTTTTGTTAGTACAGAAAACCGTCTTTTCTATCTCCCAATAACAATCGTCTGCGTTCTTTCTTTTAGTGACAGTACATTCTAAAACTGTCCAGGGTTTGCCTGCTGTCATTGCATCTCTAAACCCGTTAAGATTATCGTGTGTTTTCATATTAGATATTTGATTATGATTCCTATGAGAGCGATATCAATTGCTAATAATACTCCCCAATACTTTTCAGAACCTCTTTTGTAGATGTTGATTATTGTTACCATGTCGAGATAACTACTAGTAAAGCTGCTAGTTGAATACCAACACAAACTATTGTTGCAATTTGTTCTGGGGTTAGTCTATTCATGTCTTCTGGTTTAGTCGTCATAGCCGCACCCGTCTGTATGTTTTTCATTTTTCAATTCTGGTCGTTCTCTTTCTAATAAGTTAACACATTCTTCAATGAGAAAGTTCCTTGTTATACCAGGACCGATCTCTTCAGCAGTCTTCAATGATAGGTATAATTGTTCTATCAATTCGTAATTTCTCATACTACCAGCCTAATTCTCTTGACGCATCTTCGTTTAAGTAGTCAAGCTGACTACCTTCTCCTAAGTAGACGACCTTATCTTTCACGTCATCAAACTCATTACCAACCTCAACAGTCACAGCACTCTCAATAGAGTATTCAAATGCCCATTTAGGTTGTTGCGCCATGCGTACTTCTACGTCGCTTCCGCCATTCAATGAGAGGGCGTATTCTAACTCTTCAATTAATTCTCGTGCTGTCATATCTAATTTTTCTACGTTAATTATAGGATAGATCCGGAGGAACCTCAAGCTGAAAACTTAGCAAATACCCTGTCGCGGTAATCTGACTGAGTCAATACTTGTTCCGGCTTAAAGCCTACGCACATCAGCTCAAATAGAGCTTGAATTGACTTGCCTCCAACATGAAATGTNATCTTCTCAGAGCTCAGATATGAGCGACTCTCTTTGTAGTCGTAAATGAATACTGGTTCTCCGTTAATANGAAGCCACCAGTCATTATAGGATTTGTCGCNAGATTGATATTGACGACATTCTTCAGCAATTGGACCGAACATTTCATCAATCTCGTCCCAGCTCGACTCTAGATAACCGACTAAGCTTGTGTTGCGTCGGTTGTAACATCTCTCTACTTTACAATTCTCATTCATCATACAATTATTATCGTCTAAATCCGGAGGAACCTCAAGCTCTAAATCCGTTTGGAAGACCATTTATTACGCAGAATTCTTTGCGATCTACCCATCCGAGCCAAGGTTCCTTACCTTTTTTCGGATTTGCTTCACGTAAGAGCCATACTCCGCCATGCCTGCTNAACTCACTGCGACCATCTTCTAGATTGAAAAATGGACCGTGTTGCTTGATGCGCTCTTTAGTGCGTTTGGTTGAGAGGTGATTCGGTTCTATCTTAATTATCATACGTATATTATGGCTCCTTTTTAGGGGAACCACAAGCTAAATTACCATGGAAGACTGGGTGGAGGTGTTCCAGTTAGCCAGCACACGAAGTGAATTATTGCTAGAAATAAAATGTAAAGTAATACTGCTATCGTTTCTATCATTGTACGAATACTTACTACGAGTATCCGCGGGACTCACATTGATAAAAAAACGATTTGAATTGACTTAACTAATAGTCNANACCAGGTTCTTCTTGATTGACTGAACCTGTAGATGAAGTATGGCGTATGATAGATTCAAACGCGGNTATATTAGTCAGTACTTTGTTATAAGCTGCTACTTGTCCTCCATCATAGTCGTCCATAGCTGGACCAACCTTTTCTATATCTGACTCAACCATCTCTCTGAGTTGGCGTAGAGTATTAAGTTTTACTTCTGATCTATTCATATTGATATATCGTCGTCGGTGTAATCTGATAAGTTTTGTTTGTCAGGAAATTCAATTTCGGATGCGATATGTTTTGCTAGATGCTCACGAGCAGGTTCAGAGTCTAAGTTTAGTTGAGTTCCAATGTACTCGTCTAAGACACTTTTGATTATNTNCTCCGTTTTCATATCATATCTACATGCTTATTAAATTTACGAGTCTTGTTGCTATGCCACGACTTCCTCTCTTGCCGACTGGAGGGTTACTTACCAGCTTCCGGTTGAGGCATAGGTCTAAATTATTAACGGGTCAAACTATCATTAGTACAACGTGCGGTCTTCTGTCCTTCCGCTATGAGTCATACATTCAACGTCAAATGCGCTACTCTTTCCTACGCTTCCCCTAAGTTTGTTTTAAACGCCAGCCTGGCCAGATCGCGAATCCAGTAACCTACTTAGCGCCCGCTAAAATATAAATCCAGTGGCACTGGGCGGAGTTTCTTATGTTCTCTCTTAGTCACGCCTAAATGACGCGCCCAATGCCCAAGAGTATGCAGCCCTCTTCTAATAGCTAACCCACTTGTCTAGTTTGACTTACGAGGCTGAATTAAACCCCGCCTTACTTGTTTTTGTTTCTGTCAGTCAGTTAGGTTCATCCTAACCAACTCCATATATTATGTATGCTCCTCTTAGGAACCTCAAGCACTTTCTTGCTCATCAACAGATACCGGAGTTGTCTCCTCTGGTGTATCTGATGGATCCATCTTGCTTACCGTATAGCCGGTCGCAAGAAGGTTAAGGGCTAGGAGGATTAGCGCAATGCGCGCATACGTCATATTTACTGTTACTAGTTTTTCTTTCATCTGCTTCAAATATAATATAGTCTAAGTAGAGGAACCTCAACTACTTTTTTCCGATAGTGCATTCGCCTGTCAGTTGACGAAGTTTATGAATGCCCCAGAAGCCAAGAATACTTGGTACCCAAAGACCAACATAAATGCCGGACTCTTTGCTACCATTAAACCATANCATTACACTTGCTGTTAAGCTAGCAATNCTAGCAATTAANAANNTTAGATCTGTTTTACTCATCNNGTTTATTGTAAATGCTTNNAGAGGNANNTCAACTATATTGTTCACGAAAGTTTCTTAGATCTTCTTCTTTGATACCTTTGATAAACTCTTTGATATCTTTATACATATCNCTAGTGATACGATACTCTTCATAAAGATAGTTAAATACCTTTTTCTTCTTACGATCAGGCATGTTTAGATCTAAACAATACTTGAACAGAGCTACTCTATCTGTTTGATTATCTTCCTTGTATGTCATTACCAATGTCTAATTACGTTTGCTATGATGAACCCGCACGTTACAACATTTATTATAACGATCAGCGTACGAATTGCAAGACTAATGTTCGCTTCGTTTAATGACAGTATCGGAATGTCAGGTTGATCTTCATCTGTTCTTCCAATGCGATGATCAACAGTACGTGACCAAATAAGCCATAACTTACGCAACAAACANCTCATGATGCTTNTGAGGATAACCTACATTGTATTTGTAATAATTCTCAGACCCAGCTTGGTTAACAGCTTTTCGAAACGTTAGNTTGATACGAGGGTCAGTATGAGTTCGGTTCTTAGCTATACAATGCTCCCAATCATGTTGACAACGACCATGCATAATAAACAAGTCACCATTATTGAGCTCCGTTTTAATAACCTCTCGCGTCTTTTTGTTACGTAACTTAAACACTCGAGTATCGCCTAGACTAACGCTAGCAATAGCAGGCTCGGGTCCGAGAAAGCGCTCATCATCTGAATGCCAAGTGATGCTATCATTACCGTCTCGGTAATAGTTACACAATACAAAATTCCAATCGTGACTATAGAACTCTCCAATCTTAGCTCGTAAATCGATCAATTGATCTAGCCATTGCGAAGGTTTATAGTCAAAGCCATTCAGCTCCGGATTACTCCAATCATGATGNCCATAACAACGAGTCAATCGAGGTGTACGAATCATGCCATATGGTTTCTNNTAACCTACATGACACCAATCAACCTCATCACAGAGATCATTGAATAGTNTATATGCNGTTACTTGATCGAGGAAGCCAGGAATGTGAGTGTATATATCAGAGTTCATATAGTTTGTCTAATGCTTTGTCTTTCGCTTTCAATTCTATCTCAAAATCACAGGAACGGCCATAACTTTCTGGTAATTNTGTAGGATATTCTGCNTGAGCTCGCTTGTTNGTCTTGTTCGGATCTGATTCGCAGTAATGAAATAATGGCCGTACNTCCCAAGTATCATAGCAACGTTCGAATGCTTCTTGATCGCTAGAGCCATCACTGTTACANTTATGATGTAAGTTATCGTANGTGATAGGGAAGTTATATTTATCNTGGAANTGNTTAGTAATAGTCGATACATNCCATATGCCTTTGTCTTCGTTCTCTACTACTAACCNACTTTGTACTCGTGGAGAGCATCGTTGAAAAGCNTCATAGAACCGTTTTGATATATCAGCTGGGTCACCCTTACTAGTAGCAGGATGAATGTTAATAGGCGTATTATGTGACCTATCACCCCCGAGCTTATCCATCATCCAACCATGATGCTCTAACTCAATAACAGTTCGATCGACAACGTCTGGATTGTTACTAGCAAGTACATTGAACTGATCTGGATGACAACTAATACGAACGTTATTGTCACATACAAAGTTAGCTATTCGGAGAAATATCTCGTCTAGTTTAACCCAATTAGGCATGTCATGATACTCGAACTTAGCATGTTTGTATGTCAATAAAGGAAAGAGACAGCTACTTACTCTGTATGTCCAACCTTTACTAGCGCATAGTTTGATTATCTGTTCTGTAACTAATAGATTGTTCTCGGTGCGTTCGGCAATGATAGGAAGAGCNGCATCGTGACCGAGTTTACAATACTGATTGTAGCGCATGATACTGAACTTAAGCTTACGCTGTTCAGTTAGCACATTACTAATACAACAAAGACCGTATTTTACCATGGAGTGATTTCGTATCCTATTTGCTTTAATAATAGATTAGCTAACCACAAAAGCAATAGATAGATCGGTAATTCAATTAAGAATTGTTTCCATACAGGTTGTTTTAACTTCCAAGTTTTAAACCTATTCGGTTTACTAGCGCCTACTTTCTTATCTACCTTCTTAGTTAGATACGATATAGCGTTCTGTTGAAAGTCTTTTATCCAAATCAGAGGTTTTAATAATTTTTTCATCGNGTNGGNCNAGTCTTNACATGAACACCGCTACCTCTACCAGTATANCGACCATAAGGNTTNANNCNACGNTAATCNGCAAAGTCTTCNCCNNNCATAACTTGACATTCNCCNCCNGTCTTATGATCAAANATCATAGCNCCTTTATACNNAGCTTGNTNACCNTGACCNNNNTTAGCNCACNCAGNGCANACANTANAGCCNTANTNNACNCGNANNGGTTCAATTTCTTTNCCACAAATGCANTTCATATAAATATTATCTATCAAAACTGTAGGAACGTCAAGGAGTTAATTCGGCAGTAACTTCCTGTCTGGTTTTGTCTTTCGCTTCTTTTATTACTCTATCGTAAAACATAATACATTCACCAACTTCTTGTCTGTGATGTTGCTCAAGTTTGATTATCTCATCAGCATGTAATTCTGATTGTTTAATAACTAGCTTAGTATAGGAGGTAGCCATCAGCTCTAGTTGTCTGTTAGAGAGCTCAAGCTGGCGATCAATAATGCCTTCTCGATCTTTATACTCACTATACACATACAATAGCATACCTGCTAACGGTACAACAGTACCCCAAAAATACAATCTATCTTTCGTTCTGTTCATCATCATAATCTAACATCCAGCATACAATTACTAGTGATACTAAAATCGCTAATCCATTAACTATTTCTATCATACTAACTCTGGATCTTTGCAAAGTTTATACGGATACTGACCTTCGCGAATTTGCGCTTTAGGATTCATCGCATCATTCAGACAGCTAACAAAACCGGATCCGTAAATACCACAATCAAAATACTCAAGATTGTCTTCAGCATGTGACTCACTCTCGCAATGGCTAGGACTGCGCCAGATTTCCCAGTTTACATGATTAGTATCCATTAAGTCATCTTTAGAATGACGTAAGTTAAGAACATGCAATTGTTTATTCTGACGATCCCACATACGATAGAAGCGATTACCATCAGCGTCTGTATATTCGTATGTCCAACCTCTGTTGTAATTAATTAACATGCTACTATTATGGATTGTTTTGAAGGGAACCTCAAGCTTTTTCTAAAGCATCTGACCAGACCCAAGTTAGAATTCCACCTGCGAGCCAAAAAGTATCGCCTGGTAGATCCAATCCTAAGATGGTACAAATACATGCAGTGTTAATTGCTACAAATCCAGCTCCATGTAGCACCAATGATAGTTTTTTCTTATTACTCATAACTTAAAACATTGCTAATCCAATTACAATTCCAATTGCGAAATGCGCCGCAATAAACCCAACTGCCACCAATGCGGCAATTCCAACAACATCTAATACTTTATTCATATGTCTTTTTGTGCTTAAATTTACGTGTGAATGAGCCCTTACCTTTTTTTACCTTATGAACTCGAGCTCCTGAGTTCATAAAACCATCTTTGTTTACTCTCGCCTTAATTTTCATGCCATTATTATGGCGTCAAATCAAAGGAACCTCAAGCTGAATCTTGACGTTCTGATATATTAGTTAGCTCTTCTACCCTTTGACACAGTTCAAGTAGAAGAGCCAGTTGCGCTTCATCACCAACAAGTACTTCATGCTTAGCTAACGCTGCTTTGAGCCGAGCTCTATATTTGAGGAGGATTGCTCTTGTTGCTTCACTACCGATTTTCATTTTCATTGCCTATATTATAGTGACTATTGATAGGAACCTCAAGCAAGATTTAACCTATCAATTAAACTTAATTGATCACCTTTAATTGTATCATACAGCGGACCGAATTTCTTCTTATCGCGCTTACTTAATACATTATTCATAAGATGATCAAGGTACTCATATAACGCTTGCTTGTTTGGAGTATATGAATCAATTCCTTCTATAAAAGAATGTACTTTATGGCTATCGTAGAACTCTAACGGCTCTAATTGACTACGAGTATGCCAATGATACCGGCCAGTTTTGTGAGACTTAAAAAGTAATCCATGAAGGGTAGGTTTACCATCCATAAAATGTTCGAGAATTAAATCAACTTCCTCTCCATGACGCCGTATTCGTTTAAGAGTTCGTCTATGAGCATCCGGTGCTGCTTTAATCTTCATGCCTTTATTATACAGTCAAAGGGGGGTCAGGGCAAGCCCATTTATCTATTTGTTCATCCAGTCTAGACATAGCCATATTAATATCTACCTCATACCATTCATGATGAATATTTTTAGCAAAATGTTTCATTGTTTCTTTTATTTCCTTTTCCGCTTGCCTGTACTCAGGATGTTCTACATAATAAACAATTTGATAATCTCTATGAGGAGAGCTTGTTTGATATGTTTGAAGTCTTTTCTTAAGATTCTTAGTTGTACCAACCTTAACCCAGCCTGGAAAACTGTCGTTAATTATAACGTATAAATAGCCTTTGTCACACACATATAGATTTAGGAGGAGATATATACCAGTCAACTATATATTCAATACGGTTATTAGCCATCGAACCGATCGTTCTCACTGAAGAAATCTTTTATACACTCTATAATTCCAACAGTTATCCATGGAATTAACACAAATGTCGCGAACAATATACCTAATACACCTAAAATACTTTTCACATAATTATTTATTCATAAAAGATCCGAATTACCATTCTAAAGGCATCTTATCGCCAGTAGAATTAACGAGATATTTGATACCTTCTACAGTATCTTCTATGTTATCCTCTGTATCTAATTGCTCATGTATAGCGTTATGTAGATCAGCCATAAATGTAAAATTATGAAGGTCTTTTCCTATAAGCTGCTTACCTTTATAGTACCAAGCCGCAACGCCTGTTACTCTGTTAGTGTACATGATAAGACTATTTTTATTCATAGGTATATGATAGATGGTTTTACGAGGAACTGCAACTAAATTATTATGTATGATGAAACCAAAGCGAGTTGAAAAAGAATGGGGATATGAAATTTGGCTTGCTAACAATGAAGAAGAAAATTACTGTGGAAAGATTTTATATATTTACGATGGTCATTCTTCGTCACTTCACTATCATCTAGAGAAGCATGAAACGTTTTATGTGACTAAAGGAGTGTTAGAGTTAAAACTTATTGATACAACCAAGGGTATATCATATACTCATCGAGTACATACAGGTCACACATTTGTAATAGATAGAGGTAAGCCACATCAACTAATACCATTTGAAGGTGATGTTGAATTTATAGAGATAAGTACCTTTCATAAAGATTCAGATAGTTATAGAATTGAACGATGAATAAATTTGTTGAGATAGAAACAGCACCGGGAGAGTATATCGAGAAAGCTTGGATTAATCCAGAAGAAGTTTCGAGTATATCTAGTAACACATTAGGAGCAGATACATTAATCACTATGCGCGGAGGCGAATGTTATCTAATAGCAGAACCTCCTCATCAAGTGCTACGTAAGCTTGAAATAGATTATTAATATGTATGATGTTTGCATTGTTGGTGGCGGTATAAATGGAGTTGCAATCGCTGAGCGCTGCGGTGTTCTTGGACTTAAAACAATATTATTTGAAAAGACTAAATTAGGGTCTGGTGCTAGTAGTAATACATCTAAGTTAGCTCACGGAGGTTTACGTTACCTAGAGCAATTTCAATTTGGTTTAGTTAAAGAAGCATTACAAGAAAGAGAAGCTTTAATGAAGCTATATCCTGATGTATGTAAACCTCTACCATTTGTCTTTCCTGTATATGAAGGTATGTTCGAACCAAAGATATGGTTCGGATTAAAGTTATATGATTTTTTAGCTGGTAAAGAATCTATTTTACCTAAGTCGAAAAAGATATCACTAGATCAAACTAAAGTAAACTTACCATGGCTTGACATGGAGGAGGTTAAAGCCGGGTATGTATATTATGATGCTGTTATGGATGATTATGAAATACTTCAACGCACCGCAACAGCAGCAAAGCAATGCTTAGTAGATATATTTGAACATGAGATGGTTACTCATTATAATAAAAAGGGTAGCACATATGAAGTTACAACAAATAAGAGAGCAGTTAACGCTAAGCTTATTGTTAATGTGACTGGAGCCTGGGCAAATAAATTTCATAAAGATACAATTGTCAAGCCATCTAAAGGTATACATATCGTAACAGATTCATTTTGTGATGAGTATGCTTCTATATTAAGAGCACCTCAAGATGATAGAGTATTTTTTACTATACCATACTATGGTAATACTATTATTGGTACAACAGATACATATTATGATGGAGATCTAGACAACGTTAAAGCTACATATGAAGACGTGAGATATATTCTTAAAGCGTTCAATCATTTTTCAATTAGAAAGATAGATCTAAATGATATTGTTTATACCTATGCTGGTCTTAGACCTTTAGCTAATGCAACTAAGAGTAAACTATTTGCATCATCAATGAGTAGAGATGTTGAAGTTATTGAGAATGATAATGTAATGACATTAGTAGGAGGCAAATATACAACTCATAGGTCTGTAGCGCGTAAAGCTGCTAATCTAATCCTACAGCGTGTACATTCAGGTCATCAGAAATAATACCATCAAGATTGGATACTAAAGTCCTACTACTAACACCGTACACCATATGTCTGAGATTTGACATATCATCAATGAGCTGCTGATCTACTATAGTATGATCCCATATAACTGTATCAATCGTATCTGGTATTAGCGCTTTGAAGACTGTTGTAGATATAGGATTGAATGACATAAGTAATCCGCATTCAATATCAGGTAATTTATTTTTTACATGATGAACTGTTTTATGCCAGAAAGATGACACTATATATTTTTTATTAGGATAAGATTTAATCACATCTATTAACGGAGCAACAGCATCTTTATCTTTTATTTCTAAGTTTAATATAAAGTTATCGTCTGACCATTCTAACAGATCAATAAGGGTAGGCAAATTACGCTCCCATGGTGCGTCTTCTATTTTATCATGATGAAGAACCAACTGATTATTATATAATCTAACGTCAGTTTCTATACCGTCTGCATGTAATTCTTTAGCTTCCTGAAAAGATTCTAATGTATTTTCTTGCCAGAACGGCAATTGATCGTGCTGCCATCCAGCTCCTCTATGCCCTAAAACAATCATTGATTTTAATTAGTTATCCTATATAATATATATAGCCATGAGATTTGTGCTAACATTTTTGATACTCTCACTTAGTTTAAACGGTCAAGGTGTTCCTAGATTCTTATGGAATCCTGTTGTAAAACCTATTGAATGGTTACCTACAGATCCAGACCCGACCAATCCAAAGCAACGGTCGTTTGATGATCCGCTCAATACAAGCACACCGTTTAAGTTAACAAGAACAGAGACACGTACACGTACGACTAAGCTTAAGATTAATGACAAAGATATATACGCTCAGGATAGATGGCTTGTTCATTATTATGAATCTATTGGTCGTGTTGGTTTAGATGTTAAGAGAGATATTCCTATAGAGACTAAAACAATGACTCGGACTTATACAGATCCTGATGGTAAGTTTGTATCTCAAACTTTACCTAACGAGCATAGCAATCAATCAAGCTTAACGTCTTATAATTATAGTCAGAAGTTAGATGATGCTCAGCATTATGGTACATACTTTGTTATACCAGGTACATGGGAAACAAATAGAGATGCTGATCGAAATATAATAGACAGTACATTTAAAGATCCTTTACAAAATATTGTATCAACAAGAAACATTACAGCTGTTATGCAGCTAGGAGACTTAGATTATAAAATGAGACTCTTGAATAGATTTCCTGGCAGGTATGATATTATTTTTAGAACAGTAGATGGTAAATCTATTGTACAATAATTTAACAAATGAATAGACGCGATTTTTTACAACTAGGCGCCGTAGGTACGTTAGGTATTACTATGGGCGATTACTTTAGACTTCAAGCAGCTGATAGCCATTACCCATCTAAAGAAGGTAAAGCTAAAAATGTAATTAACATTTTCTTACCAGGCGGTATGGCTCATCAAGAGAGCTGGGATCCAAAATACTTAGCACAACAAGAATATCGAGGACCTCTCGGTACTGTTAAGACAAATACTGGAGAGAGATTCTCAGAGAATCTTAAACATACTGCTAAGATAGCTGATAAGATTACTGTTATTAGGTCCATGACTCACGGAGAAGCGGCCCACGAAAGAGGTACACATAGTATGCTAACTGGCTATAGACCTTCGCCAGCGTTAACATATCCCTCGATGGGTAGTGTGATGTCACATGAGTTTGGTGCTAGAGAAAATCTACCTCCATATGTAGCTGTACCCAGACCTTCTAGAAGTACTGGTAGTGGTTATCTTAACTTTAAATATGGCCCATTTGGATTAGGATCTAATCCAGAAGATCCAGACTTCTCAGTTAGAGACTTAGCTTTACCGAGTGGCATAACAGCTAATCGATTTGCCTCGCGAAAGAAAATGAGATCTATTATCGATGATAAATTTAGTAAGCTCGAAAGAGATGATCAATTAGATGCTATGGATTCATTTTATCTTAAAGCATATGATATGATTAGCTCACCCAAAGCTAGAGCTGCTTTTGAGATTGACAAAGAAGATACAAAGTTAAGAGAGCGTTATGGTATGAACGCAGCTGGTCAACGATTCCTTATGGCACGTAGATTGGTAGAAGCAGGAGTACGATTTGTTACCTTAACATATGGAGGCTTTGATCATCATAGTAATATTGAAACAAATATGAATCGTCAATTGGTTCCATTCGATCAAGCTTATGCTACTCTTATTACTGACTTACATGACCGTGGAATGTTAAATGAAACATTAGTAATGGTTACTACTGAGTTTGGTAGAACTCCTAAGATCAATAGCAATGCAGGAAGAGATCATTGGCCTCAAGTGTTCAGTATCGCGATGGCCGGTGGTGGTGTTAAAGAAGGATATGTTCATGGTACATCTGATCCAACTGGATCGTTTCCAGAAGATGATCCATTCACTGTTGATAACTATGCTGCTACTGCTTTTAGTTTAATGGGTATCGATCCTAGAAATGAGCTTATGGCTGATGGAGGTAGACCTATTCGGATCGTTAACAACAATGTGGTTGAACCAAAGATACTTAAGTAATAAATAACTTTATGAATAGGCGCTCATTCATGTCAGCAATTGGCGGAGTTTTCGGCATTACAGCACTCGCCACTGAATCAATCGAAGAAACATCAACACTTCATAAACCATATACTGGACCGTTTTGTGTTGAAGTATACTCACCTCATAAACATAAAGATAGATCATTGCCTATTTTTGATAACATGACCCAAGCTCGTAATCTTGCTCTCGCTCGTATGAATATTCTTAAAAAAGATATGAAAGATCCTGCTAGGGCTGGTAAGATTATAATCACTAAACCTAATGGTTCAGTAGTTGAATGTATGACTTGGGGTATTGGATGGTCACAGACTGTTTGTTATGCTAACTGTGATGATCGTATCTAGGTAGCTTATAACATACGCTACCTTCGAAGCCATTTTCTTTTAAGAAATCTCCACACTCTGATGAGTTGTTAAATGTTAATGGTGTAGCTTCGGTATCACATAAAAACGGCTGAGTCATTTGCTCGTCAGTACATAGTTGGTTTGTTTCTAAATTGTACCAATACTTGTTCATTTAAACCATTCTTTAATCATATTAACAATTACAAACTTTAAATTTTTCCATTCCTTTAATCTTCTTAAAGTATATGGTAGCCAATTATCTCCATACGGTACATATACCCTAACATTTTTGTTATCGTTTTTATATTTCTCTTGTAGGTCTCTTCTTATACCATATAAAAATTCATATTTATGATGATGTGTTAATTGGTTAAGTAATATTTCGTCATGAGTAGCTATAGTTATATCGCCTTGTATATCAGCATATATTAGAAAGTAGTCTCTTATATCTTTTATATTAGATATGTCTTCTTTATATGCACCTTTAACTAATCTAATTGGTATATTGTTTGATATTAAAGTATGCATATGAGTTAAAGTATCTGGATGATTAGCTTGTAACGCGCAACCAACGTTACATTTTATAGCAAGTTTAACTGTATCGTTAGTAACTCTGGAGTCTTCCATATCTAATCGAATAGTATTATTATTCCATTTAGCTATAATTGAGAGTTCTCTTATTACTTCATAACAATATTTCTCATCAAAATCTGAAATTTTAATTCTATCTATTGAGTTACTCCAATTAAATATTCTATCATACCCCCAAAATAATTCATCTGCACCTTCACCT
>PADF01000044.1 GCA_002702945.1 Methanobacteriota archaeon | reverse complement strand
TCGTAAAAGACGAGATGATAGACTGCGGATGTAAGTACGAAGCTTCGGCGACGTATTCAGTCCAGCAGCACTAATGTTCGAGCATCTTTTTCGTATGTATACGCACCGCGAGTGCTCTTCGTCTAATAATTCATGCCTATTCACTAACGACGCTAGTCGTCGTATCCATTATCCGATTCGAAGGAAGATGGGTGCACGGTCATAGCGGAGGTGTTTACCTGGTCTCATTCCGAACCCAGAAGTCAAGCCCTCCCACGTCTATCCCAATACTGTGGTACGAGAGTCCACGGGAAAGGAAGTCACTGTGCCCCTCTTCTTTCACTCGGTATCCTCATCCACTTCGGTGGCGCTGGCCGGCTCTCAATGAGTGCCGGCCTTTTTTGCGTTTTACGTGATTACATTAGATTCATTATTTAGGCTAAAGGTTACAGGGAGTATTGATTGAGATGGCTATTGACACTATAGATATCTTTGGTAGTGATCAAGTAGGTATACATCTTGCTTCAGTTGGACAAATAATTTTCCACCCTCCTGAATTGCCAAATCCGATAATTGAAACTATTCAATCTGTTCTAGATATGGAAACTTGTGCACAGTCGATTGGAGGTTCAAACTTAGTTGGTGCACTACTTTCCGGCAACTCTAGAGGAATTGCAGTTGCCGATATTGCTACAGATGAGGACATCGATAAATTGACCTCTTATGGGGATGTTGTTGTAATGGAAGGCGGAGTTAATACTGCTGGAAATTTACTTCTAGTAAATGAAAATGGTGTTGTAGCATCACCTAGTGTTCCTCACGATGGATTAGAAATAATAGCTGATGTAATGGGAGTTGACGTTGTTGCTACAACTATTGCAGGACAAGATGTAGTAGGAAGTCTTGGCGTTACCAATGACCAAGGTGTACTTCTTCATCCAGATATAACTCCCGAAGAAGTTGCATTGATTGAGGAAGTACTACGTGTTCCTCCAATGGTTGGGACAGTCGGTTTTGGCTCTCCATATGTTGGCGCAGGTATCTGTTCAACTAATAATGGTGCTTTAGCAGGTACAGAGACAACAGGCCCTGAAATGAATCGAATTGAAGATGCTTTGGGATTAATTTGAACCTTTCAAGCACTGAAATGTTCAAAGGCCGTTTTCAATGAACACATGTTATGGGCGAGATGTTATATCAAGGTAAAGTTAAGCAAGTGTGGTCAACAGATGACCCAGATATTCTAGAATTTAGATTCACTAATCAGATTTCAGTTTTCGATCAAATCATTCCTTCATTGATTCCTAGAAAGGGTGAATCGTTGAACAGAACTACTGCTCACTGGTTTAAATTGATTGAAGAAGAAGAAATATGTGGAACTCATTTAGTTGAAGTAAATGCTGCAGACCGTTGTCTTGTTAGAAAAGTAGAGGTTATCAAAGAACCAGGTGCAATACCTCGTGATATGGAATGGGTATTTGTCCCACTTGAAATTATTTGTCGACATTACCTTTCAGGTTCTGCATGGAGAAGATTCCAGAGAGGAGAATTGACTGCTGAGCAATTAGGGGTTTCAGAAGACTGTGAATATGGTACTAAATTATCCAAACCATTTTTGGAAGTTACAACAAAGTTCGAAAAGTTTGATAGAAATATCTCTAATGAGGAAGCACTCGAGATTTCAAATATAACCAAGGAAGAATTGGATGAAATATTCAATGTTGTCTTGAAGGTTGATGCATTGATTGAGCGTGAGGCTTCTAAGAATGGTTTAATCCATGTGGATGGTAAGAAAGAATTTGCTTTAGGGCCTGGTCGTAAAGTAGTTCTGGTTGATACATTCGGAACTTTGGATGAAGACCGATGGTGGGATGCTGAAGCTTATGCTAATGGTGAATGTATCGAACTTTCTAAGGAGTTTGTAAGAACCCATTATATCGAAACAGGTCATCAAGTTGAACTTAAGAAAGCTAGAGATGCTGGCACTCAAGATCCACCTATTCCTGCATTACCACAACAAATTATCGACCAGACTGCAGAATTATACGGGTCAATGTATGAGCGCTTGACATCTAATGAATTCTAACTACGAATGGGCTCTTAGCATTGCTCCAACACCTCTTCTTTCAGCGGATTTTAGTATTGAAACTAGATGTTTGATGGCGTCTCTAACTCCTCCATCAAGTGGTTCATCAGCAGAAACACTCCAAACCCTTCCAGTTAGATAATTTCGTAATTGGTATACTTCAGATTTATTAAGAAAACCACAAATCGATAAACCGCCCTTGCCACTTCGATATTTTTCTCCACCCATTGGAGATTCGATACAGTATGAATTTAATTTTTTAAGAAGTAAAATTAAGTTGTCATAATCTTCATTATCAGTAGAATTTCGTGTATTAGGTCTTAAAAATTCTATCAAATAGCCAATAGCTGAACCATTGCCCCAAGGAAATCTCCCGAATCTTTCCTTGGAAAGTTGTTCACCCAAAGGAACTGGACGTTGCTGATTATTTACAACAATACTACAGGTGAAAAGTATCATTGCATCGTCCCATGAAATAGATATCCGGCTACTTGGGTTATCAATTCCTTGACTTCTTAGTCTAGAATTTATTTCATCATTTTCTTCTATCATTTCTAACCATTGACTGTTAAGTTCATCACTAGTTTTAGATAGAGTTAAAATTATTTTTTCAGCAATTTCACCATTACAAGCATCAAGTGTGAAGAAGGATGTTGTAGACTCAGATAAACTGTCTAACTCCATGTGTGGGGCAATTGACGCTAAGCAATAAGGTCTTGCAATTATCTATTGAAGAATTCATCCATTCTATCCTTAATAGGTCTTTTTTCTATAATGTTTTCATCATCCAATTCATCCCTTAATGAAGCTAATCTGCCAGATGCCGAAGTGTCTAATTCTCTAACTATCTCTTCATCAACAGAAGGTGTTGTTTCTTCATCTAAATCTATAACATCATCGCTAATATTCTCTAAATCTTCATCGAATTCCATGCTAAAGTCATCGATTTCTTCAATAGATTCTACCTCTTCAATTTGTTCAATTTCAGTAACTATCTTCTCGCTTGACTGTTTAATTTTCTTTTCAGATTGATCTTCTCTAACTTGTAGAAGACCGGCAAAGAAAGCAATCACTACAAGAACTATTGAAATACCAATGGCAACTATAACATCAGAAATTCCGACATTAATTGTGGAACTCTTGGAGAATGTAGTAGTAGAAATATCATCCTCGGGATTATCGTCTATATCATAAGGACTTGCACATGATATGACTGCTGTCAGTTTTTCACCATCATTAACCAAATCCCCAGGGTCATCAATAACTAACTTTGGAGCGAATTCCAATCCTCCAATATCGACAACCAATGTTTCTTCCCAATTACTAGTTGCAGCACTGACTTTTAGTTTACATGTCACTCCAATCAGTCTATTGTATTCTGTTCTTGAGATATCTATCTTAATATCTCCATCAGCATTGAAATTTGCAATCCCAATATTCCATCCGCTACTTCTAGATACTACTGTAACTGCATCCTCGGCGATTATTCTACCATAATTATCTATAAACATTAATTTTAATTCAATTGTTCCTGCATCGGTGCTCCAAGATGATAGATTTATGTCAATGGTCTGATTTTGTGATTTACCCAGTACAACTCCTGAATCCGAAATAGGGACTTGAATGCCGGAGTTGGAAATTAAGATTATTGTACCTCGCAAAGTCTCTTCATTTGAAGCAAATAATTGGCATTGTCCAACTTTACCAGAAATTGGTACCATGCCCAAGTTATCGAATGAATTTACCTCTAGATTACAATTCCCAGTAACTTCAGGTAAAGTTCTACCATCTAAATGTATAACATACTCTAACGAAGAGTCTTGCGGGTCTGACAATGTAAAGTTCATTCTAGAACTGGGTAATGTAATTGACATTAACCCCGAATCTTGTGAAAAATCAATATTAGTATCTTGGGATGTTAATTCGAGATCACCATTGTAATCTATTGTCATATTTCTATCTGAAATACCACTCAGAACAGGTGATGATGAGAAAGAAAAGGAACTATTCTCAACTGTTATTGCCATAGAGGAAATTCCAAGGCTTGGATGTTCTATTTCAAAATTCACTACCATTGATTGACCATCCCAATCAGAAGGTGGGACAATATCAAATGGCAATCCTAAAATTTGTCCCGGCGCAATAACAATTGTATTTGGTGCATTTTTTATCCAATCATTTGGTAAACCAAATAATCTAACATCGAGAGTTGCGATGTCATTTCCTAAATTCTCAACCCAAGCAGTTGGCATTCCGCCTTGCTCATTAACCATCCAGCTACCTGCATGGCCTATACTTATTTCTGGCGCCGTTCCAACTCTTACAGGGACTTCTTGTATCACTTCTCCTGAACCATCACCATCTGAAATCCTCAATTTGATTATTCCAACTTCACCCGCAATAGCATTTTCAGGGGGAGTGACAAAGACAGTGACAGAAGACTCATCGAATGGTTGAACAATTGATCCATAATCTGGATAGGAAATATTCCATCCAGAACCAGCTTTGCTAAACCAAGGTTCAGTTGCTTTGTTGCCCAACTGTTCAACACTCAGGGTTAAATTCCCACCGCTAGGATCAACAACTAGATTAGTTTCTGAAAGGTTTAATCTCCAACCAGATACATGATTGACTGAAAAATTCAAGGTCAAATTATCTATGAGTAGAGTATCAGAATATATTCCTAGATTCAAATTTGCTATCGTACCATGCCAAGCATCTTTTGGAACTGTAAAGTTAAGTTTTAAGTCGACTGTTTGGTTAACTAAAATATCTGATTCTGTGATTTCGCTAGCAGACCAAATACTTTCATCTTGTTCAAAATATTGTAAATTAAAACTTGGCTTGACAATCAATTTGTCAATCGCATTACCAATATTCTTAGCAGTAAAATTCATTGAAAGTTCTTGTTCTGGCACTACTTGATAATCTAAACCATCTTCAAATTCCAAGTTCCAATTATGGTCTGGTTCTGCTTGAACAAGTAAATAAACTACAGAAAATACTGACTCATTGCCTAGTGAAGTCCATGTGAAACTGAGCCAAAATGGTTCCAATGCCGGAGTATCTTCGGATAAAATAACATCCACTGACAGAGTAGTAGTTGCAAGAGGTCCAAGTGTTTTCTGAGGAATTGCAATGTTATATTCAACGGTAGGGTCTGAGGACATGGTTTCATTAAACATAGTATCTGCAGTTAGAATGAAATCATCTTGTCCATTACCAGGATTTTCTAATCTAAGTTGTATTTGATTAGTAACTTCAACGAATAATGACACTGGTTCGGTAGGGGAATTAGGGACTGGTGCAACAACAGTTGCCTTTGTCCTGTAGACTTGCAAAACATGAAGGCTGAAATCAAGATCATGATCGCTAATTCCATCAGCAGTTGTACTGAAAACATGCCTTTTAGGAATAGCATTCACTGGTAAACTAAGGTATATGTTACCTGAAACAGATTGGTCAGCAATTCCAATGATTTCAAGTACCGATCCATTAATTGTAAGGTCTCCATCAACGCTCCAAATCCATCCAGACTGAATCATCTGTGCAGATACTAGATTCCATTTCAGTTCACCAGAGGATGGCAAATCAGCATTTAACTCCCAAACTAATGATTGATTAGGTAGAGTTCTTGTGTGTATGTTCTCGACAGTTACTCCAGAGGCTGTGAAATTCACAACCAAATCTTCACACATCAAATCTTCACCACTACCGATACACATGCTCATAGTGGTAGAAGTAGTCGAACCTGGTAATATTCCACTCGGAGTTTCAAGATTAACAAATAATTCACGTTTTTCATTAGGTGCTAAGTTAAGAGAGAATACTTCAGATCCTTCGGTATTATGTAATGTAGGGTTACCTCCCCATGAAGGAGCGCTCCAATCGATTGAAGTGGTAGATTCATATGCGTTTCCTAGGTTTTCAACCATCAACCATGCAGTGGCTGTATTTCCTGGTTTTCCAACACCCTCGCTCACAGATAGTCCATCAGGACCAACTACTGAAAAACCTCGAGTCCTAAGAACCTCAATCGGCAATCTTACAGTAGAACTAATGTTTGAATCAAGGTCAAGAGTCAATGTCAGATCAACATATGAATTCTCATCTCCAAGTGCATCACTAGGAATACCTACTGAGAAGTCTACATCTACTGGGCTTCCAGGTATCAATGTGGGATTGATATTTTGATTACTCATCAGATTGAAATTCCACCCATCAGGGAGATTATCATCATTCCAAGTAAGAGTCCAAGATTCAGTTCGTGAACCTATTGAATTTAAGCTAATAGTGACACTTTCAGATGTTCCGGGAACGATACGAGGAATTTCAATTGGTATGTCTAATACTGCCACATAAGGCTCCACTACGGTTAATTGCGAAATTTCATGATTGTTATCTTCTCTGGCCTCTGTTAAATTACCATTTATGTCAAGAATCATTTCAAACTCATGAATTCCCAATTCAGCGGTAATATCAACGCTGAATGTGTATGGTCCTCCTTCACCTGTAGGAGCTACGGGTTTTACATCATCGAATCTCTCTCGAGCAATTTCATTTCCATTCTGTAATATCACTACATCAAGGTCATCTTCATTATCCATAGTTCCAATATTACTGAATTGACCAGTAACGGTCACTAAATTCCCTGGATCGGGTTGATTGGGGTTGAAGCTAATTCCTCGCCCATCACTTAGTGGTGCAAAATCAGAAACTTGTTGAGAGACGAGAGTGTCTCCAATTAGAATATCTAAGGTACCGTCGCCATCCATATCTGCAACTGCAGGAGATGACCAAACTCTATGTGGCATACTTAATGGTGACGACCACCCACTTGAAATCGCAGATGAGGAGCCATCTTCTCCATTAAATGCCCAGAGTCTTTTTCCGAATGGTACGATTAGCTCATAGAATTCATCTCCGTCTATATCCATCCATATAGGTGGTGAAACTCCAATTTCATCATTATCATTTCCAGAACCTCTCTGCATATCTTTCGACCATTCTTTAATTGGGTTATTGGAGGAAATATCATGGCAACCAGCCATTCCTTTACGATTAAAATTCACAGATGATTCTGAATACCAAGTTACCCAGCATAATCTATCATGAATCAAGTCCCCATCGGTATCAATCGGGAGTGGTTGAGAATCTGAATATCCATTAGGAGTTCTGAAGTCAAAGATTTCAGTTGTAGAAGTCATTTCCATGGCAATAAATTTAGCTCCATTTCCAGGAGAACGGCCATTAGAATCCGTAGGGATAGTAAGAATCATTTCAGGTGCGGCATCATTGTCTAGTTGAACAATAACTGGGCCAGGGAGTCTAAGACGTGGTGCATCCTGATCAGAATCGGTACCAGTAATCGCCACTCTTTCCCAATCGAGGGAACCAGTTGCACCATCGATTCTCCAAATCCACATATTTCCTGAATTAGAATCAATTGTTGTTAGAACAATAGCAGTATTCGAACTGTCCAGTGCCCCCCAAGAAGGGTCTGATGGATGAGTTCCACGATCCAAAACTACTTCCCAGTCAAAATCTGTGGGTGTTGAACTTGTCAATGATAGTGAAACTACAGTCGGGTCATTTGTATTTTCATTTACTACAGATAGCACTAGTTCAGGGCTACCATCGAGTTTCAAATCCGCTAGTAATGGTTGAGTTACAGATTTATGGTCACTATTTCGGGTTGGGAAGTGTGGACTTTCAATTCCAATTCTATAATTAGAATCACTCATTGACCACATTTTCTCATTCGAATGCCCACTTTTTTGCCACCCAGATTCGGAACAGTCTAATTCTGGCGACCATAATTCGACTTCCAGTGATGAACTAGTATCGTAAACCAATAAAATTTCTAACCTTCCATCGTCATTTACATCAAATAGCATTGGCGTTGATCGTATATCTTCAGTGAGTCCCAAATCAACTTCCCAAGCAACTTTTGCATCATCCCCAGTTACAATGCTCAATTTACTACTGGTAGTATCGCTTGAAACAATAACAGCGAATAATTCGCCCTCTCCACATCTATCCTTTGCTGCATTGGTTGATGTGATACTATTAGTAAAATCTCCAATTATAGAGCCATATAAATCAGAACCGTATCCTTGTTCATCNTCTAAAACCCAATTGACAACNGGTGTNTCAATCACACCAAACTCGGAAATATCGCTAACATTACCTTGCCCTGGGCCTCCGTTTGGGCCGTGAGGTGGCATAGTTCCATTATGAGTCGGAGTTCTAGAATATTGACCCCATGGTTGCTCTACAGGATCCCATTGTTCATTATTACTTGAAAAAGAAATTNCACTAGTTTCTTCAACTAAATTGGTATCCGAACTTTGGTTGGAAATCAATGGTGATAATACGGTTAACAGTAGCAATAATAGCATAAAAGTGGAGCGGAAATTTACTCCAACATTTTTAGCATCCGCTAATGTCATATTTGTCTGTGTGTCGAAGGGGTTGTTATGACTTATGGCAATTCGTACCGTTTTTGCATCAATTTAGACAGTTAATATTTGCTTCCATGTGCCATTTTAGATGATTATTTTTGACTAATATTATCCGTTTGCATTAAATAGGGGTCGTCAGTGGCCAAATTGACTACGGTCGGATTCTCTCCAGAGGTAATGCCGGTGAAGGACGGAATAGGTTACATCCTATCCCTTCACTACATCCTTTGAGAACAGACCTAAGGACGTGAAGAAATGTACAAAATTGTAACAAAGGAAGATACAATTCGTATCCCAGCAGAATACATGCGCAAAGGTCAATCTCTTGACCAACACATCGATAGGTTGTCAATGACTGCTTTTGAAGGTCGTTTTGATGATGATAATAGATTTATTTTAGTNACTAATAATCACCAACCTCTAGGACGTGGCAGAATTATTCACGGCGATGGTGCAATTTACCAAAGAGTCCGCTTTGATGCAGTTCTTTTCTGTATGGATGATTACGAAGTCGTCGAAGGCGCAGTTTCTGAAATCAATGAATTTGGAGCATTCGTCAGAATCGGTCCAATGGAAGCACTACTACACAAATCTCAAATCATGGAAGATATGGTTGATGCTAATGTTGGCATGGGTTGGATTGAAGGTCGACAGACAGGTCGTAGAATAGGTATTGGTGATTCAGTTCGTGCAAGAATAGTATCACTATCCCCTGATACTAGCGATCCTAGAAGATCAAAGATTGGTTTAACAAGTAAGCAACCAGGTCTAGGTTGCCATTCTTGGATAGAAGAGGACAATGAGTGAGGTGGTCATGTGGCAAAGAATCCTTTCGCATGTGGTGAATGTCACCTTGTTCTAGCAGATGGAGTTGACCAATGTTCACGTTGTCCTTCAGCACAAGTTTCTTCCGATTGGCAAGGTTATGTAATAATCATGCATCCNGAGCGTTCTGAAATCGCTAAGCGATTGAATGTTGAGCACCCTGGAAAATACGCACTTAAGGTAAATACTCGATGAGGAGATGAAAATATGGAAAAAACAAGTCGTAAAGAAAATAAATTATTGAATCGTGTTGAAATTGGATTTCAATGGAAGCATGATGGAAAATCAACTCCTTCTAGAAAGGAAGTTATGGATTTGGTAGCAACTCTTGAACCAGGTTCTAAAACCGATTTGATAGTTGTCAAGGATTGCAAAACAAGATTTGGTCAACCTCTAACTACTGGAATGGCTTTCATCTATGGTGATGAAGAATCAATGAAAGTTGAACCAGAATACATCCACAAGAGACACGAATCTTTCCGCTCATCATCTGCTAAAGAAGAAACTCCAGCTAAGGCTGAGGTGCCTGAGGCGCCTCAAGAGACTGAGGAATCTGCAGAATCTAATGAAGAAGATGGAGGTGAGCAGTAATGGGTGATGGACCTAATCCTAGAGCTAAACATTCCAAGTATTCTTTGGAAGATGGAAAGTTAGTCAGAAAGGGAGAATTTTGCCCCGAGGAAGGCTGTGGACCAGGTATTTTTCTTGCAATCCACAAAGATCGAAAGTCATGTGGAAGATGCGGCTATACNGCAGCATTAGAGTGATTACTCTTCTTCCCCGAATGAGACTTGTCTCCATTTNGCGTCATTAAATAATGCTAATTTTCTAGCATCATCATAGAATACTGGAATTTCATCTAGAGTAATTTTTTCGAAATTATTCACTGTTAAGAGGACAATTTCACGCCATCCCGAGATATACCACCCTTGTTCCTTTTCACTCCAATAAGCATCGCTAACGGGACCACTCAATCTGGCTCGGAGGATTATATTATTTCCTTCAAGCATAACAACTTCATTATCATTCAACTGCAATAGGTATTTGTTGCCGTCATTGTATACATCAAGGATGAATCCTTCACCATTAATCACGTCGCTGCTTAGCAAATCACCAGATTCAATATCATATCGGTTAAGCCCCATTCCCCTTGACCAAATTTCTACTACATCTTCTTTTACAATTGCCTTTACTGTTTCTTGAGCTCTTGGAAGTTTAGATAATTGCCTCCACTGAGGTTCTTTTTGTCGCCATATTTCATGTGCATCATGAGTCATGTGGTAAATTCCTTTTTTCCAAAGAACGAAAGTAAATGATTTGTTATTGGAATCAAGTGCTAATGGTTCAGCATCTAATACATGTGACCAAGTAGAGGCTGCTGGATGTAGAGCCTTATCGATTGTTCTTCTAACTCTAAGCTCACTTCTTTCAATACCCTGAACAAGTTTTTCGTTGAGATCGATTGCAGCCATTCTTGCTAATAGTAATTCTGAATCAAGCCATGTCGCAATTAGCTTTCCACCGATTATTGCTGCATTCCTTATGGACATCGGAAATGGCTTAACAAATGTGTCAATTAGTGAATAATCACTTGATAATTTTTGTAATTCACCATCCACTCCTATTACCAAGAATCCATTTTCCCATGAAAGAACTTTCTTGGGAGTGAACTCTAAGTCTACAGGAGGTTCACTGGCCATATCATGTCCAATTCGGCTTAGTTTGTCAATTCTCGCATTAAGAAGGTCTCAAAAATAAGTATACAATCCGATGTCCATGTCCTCTAGTGGAATCGTTCTAATCATTGTTAGTGGAGGCGACATTGCATCTACTAATCAGGCTGATTTCCTACTGGAGAAATTTGATTGGACTAGAATTGAAAAGGTTGAAGGATTAGATGCATATTCATATCAGAATATTCGAATGTGGATTCACCCTGGTGGAGTCCTACATGAGGATGATTTAGATTTAAGGTGGCTAAAAGAAACAGGTGAAAGAGTTGTTGAGGCGATATTCCCTTCAAGACATTCAGCAAAAAGTGGTAATCCATCTCTTACATTACATCCAATCGGTGTACCTCAATTAGATTTTGATGAAGTACCTCCATATGGTGGTAAAAGTGGCAATGCTCCNC
The DNA here is from genome assembly GCA_002702945.1 of Methanobacteriota archaeon. The sequence continues at coordinate 6,930 of PADF01000044.1, read as the reverse complement.
CACCTTCTCCTAGACTTGCATCATGGTGGAGGCAAATGGTTGAATTAGTTTCAGGGTCCGAAATTGAGTCTGAATTTGATCTTTCATTAGAGGTAACACATCATGGTCCATGGATCAGTGTTCCATCAATATTCGTTGAAGTTGGTTCCACTGCTAAAACTTGGGGGCATAAAGGTGCAGCAGAAATATTAGCAGATTTAATTGCCAAAGGACTCGGTATGAGTGATAATGAAGAAATTGGAAATTGGGACACAAAATTGAATGCTGGTGATACAGTTGTCGTAACACTCGGTGGTGGACATTATGCTCCAAGGGCAAATAAGTTAGGAGCAGTTGATGGATTGTGGATTGGTCATATGCTTGCAACTTACGCTCTTCCTTTTATCAAACCAGAAGTAGAAGGCGAACAACCTGGAGGGAATTGGAAGAATTCGATAAATTCTGTTATTAATTCAACTAAGCAAGCATTTCCTAATGGTAACATCGTTTGCTCAATGGATAAAAAAGCCTTCAAAGGGTGGCAAAGACAGGCAATTAGAGAATATCTGGAAGAAATTAATATTCCATTACTAAATACAAAATCTATTCTTGAATTATCAGTTAAATAATCACAAGTCTCAAGAATCTCCTTCACAAGCATAAGATGGGGGAGGCATTATGGTAAGTTGGTTTTCCAAACTAGTTGTGGCTACTACAATTCGTATGCCCCGTTGGTTTGTTAAGTGGGTTTCCCGAAGATATGTAGCTGGCCCTGATTTATCAGACGCTGTCAGTGTTATGCAAAGATTGAGTAAAGAGAATGCCTGCTTTACAGTAGATGTACTAGGTGAAGAAATTTCATCTATGGAAGAAGCTCAGTACTTTTATGATGAGTACGTCAGAGTTGTGAATGCTATTATTGAAAATAATTTAGACGCTAATTTGAGTATCAAACCAACTGCTTTTGGTCTTCTAATCGATTCCGAAAANGGATTTGCTAACATTAAAAATTTAGTTGAAATGGCTTCCAAGTATGATATGTTTGTTCGCTTAGATATGGAAGATCATCGTGTTACAGAAGAAACAATTCAAATTGTCATAGACCTCCATGAACAAGGCTTGACGAATGTAGGTACTGTGCTCCAGGGAAGGTTATTTAGGAGCCTTGATGATATTGATTCTTTAGAAGAAAAATTAGGTCCTATGGCAGATTATCGAATTTGCAAAGGAATATATTTGGAGCCAGAAGAGATATCTTTTACTACCTATTCAGATATTGTTTCGGCTACAAATTCTTGCATCGATAAGATGCTTGCAGCGGGAGCATATTGTGCAATTGCATCTCATGATATACCTGTTATAAAGCATGCGAAATCAGCACTACAGTCACATGGTATGGGTCCAAATATTGAAGATCCGAGAGATAATTCCGGGCCAAAGAGAAATTTGAAAGGTAATGGATATGAGTTTCAAATGCTTCTAGGTGTAAGAGGACCCTTAAGGAGGAAACTTGCAGCAGAAGGTCATCTTACAAGAGTATACATCCCATATGGGGCAAAATGGTATGAGTATAGTATTCGTAGGNTGAAAGAGAATCCAACTGTTGGTGCACAAGTTGCTAAAGCTTTCATAATGCCTTGGACTAATAGGCCCTAATTTCTAGGTCTCTTCTTTTTTCTTTTATTGGAAGGCTGAACTCTTTTCTTGGTTACTTCCCTTGGAATTTCTGGATTAGGATTGTATCCTAAACGACCTTCTTTCCATGCTTGTCTCCTTTCCCGAGGTGTTTTTGGTTCGAAGTGTTCTGTATTGGGTGGCTCATGAAGATAGATACGCTTGATATATTGAGATTCAACAGTTCCCCTCATTGTTCTGCCTTCACCGGTATGTATTGCTCTAATTCTCCAAGTTTCTCCAGCATGATCCATTAGATGTCCGGCGGTGAATTTTTTACCATGCTCAACGGTTATCGATTGTGAATCTGAAACCTCTCCTCTAGTCATAGTTAATTTTACTATTACCATATCGGTCCTTAGCGCAGAAATACTGGTTACTTCACTAGCGTTCGCCATTTTTGCTTTCCTATCTCTGGAAATCAAAATTTGATTTATTGACCATAATTTTTCATCTTCCTCAAATACATCTCCAATTCTGAACACTTCATCACCATCGATATCGATGGTTATTTTTTGCGATTTGGGTCCTTCAGTAAGTATAAATGGGATTCGGATTAACTTAGGTGGCCTAATTTCTAATGTTGAAATTTGTGAACAATCAAGACACTTCAAAAGCAGATTTCTACCCTTGCCTACGTTCTTTTCTTTCAAAACTTCATGCTCCATAATATCATTACATTTTTCACAAAAGGTTGCATTTTCAATGATTTCTTCTTCATCGAACTCTATTTCATCATCCGACATGATATCACTCATGCAGTCCTGAATGGTAACATGTTTGAAGTAATCGGCTAAAAATTTTGAAAGCGAGCATTCATGACGGTTGCCCTTTAGGACTATACATGCAGGGAGAGGACAGTAATTCGTCACTTTCTAGGTCTGACATTCTACCTTATCTCCTTTCCAAGGAATCTGAACTTTCAAGAGAAGAACCNGAGATAGCATCTAATATTTCTCAACAACTTCAACATATGGGTTTGTCAACATGGTCGCAATCAGTAATTCGTAGGTTACGAAATGCAATTCATAAGATTAAGCCAAAGAGAATTATTGAAGTTGGAGCAGGAATAGGACACAGGTCTGCATGGTTATTCGATTTGTTCACTAATGGCGAGAAGCCGCAAAGATATGACTTGGTCGAACAAGGGTCGAAATTCGCGGTCATTTTACACAGACTTAGAACACGATATGATGCGGAAGATTGGTGCAACATAGTTGTGGGAGAAGTGAATTCTTTAGTTGCAGAGACCAACGCTTGGAGTGCTGCATCAGCTACTGGACTCGAAGTTGGTGATTCTCCTTTGGCACCCAAGGCTAATGTTATAATTGTAGATCGTAAAATAGAACATCTCGCAGATTCAATTGAAAGTTTATTCCCATTGTTGGTTGATGGGGGAGTACTCTTTACTTGTGAGCCACCAGTTCCGTCTGGCGACGTAGATGAAAATGATGAGGAAATGATGAAGCATGTTGATGGATTTAATGATTGGATTAAACTTATTTCAAATACCCAACAAACCCACCATGTTGCTTTCACTCCATTATTTGATGGCACCATAGTGGCATTTTTGAAAAAGTGATTATACTGAACCGGCAGCAATTATCAAGTCTTTAATTTGAAGTAATCCATACCCATAGTTGTCATCATGACCCTCTTGCCCTTCGCTTGGGTTAACTGAATTTACAATTAATTGTTTAATTTGAACAACAGAGTTAGAATCACCTTGTCCACTGCTACTAAGTTCTGGATGTTCCTCTAGAAGTAAAGCAATTGCACCAGTAACATAAACGGTTGAAGCGCTAGTCCCATCAACTAAAGACCATGAATTTTGGTTGTTGATTACTGGGACTAATTCAGCAGGAGCTACAATTTCAGGTTTCTTATTTGGATCTTGTCGGGGTAAAATTATCGGAAATAAATTTCCATTATTATCTCCTACTGATGAACCAGACCAGTGATTACCGTCGGTATTAACTCCGCCAACTGAAATAACTAATTGTTCACTGCTTGGATGTGCAACATCTCCATCATCACTTGGACCGCCATCATTTCCAGCAGCAGCCACAACGACTATTCCTTGATTTATAGCATCATTAGCAGCGTCCCCCGAATCTCTTCCAGAAAATGGATTGAAAGGTAAGATTCCTGGTGCACCACCCAATGATAAGGAAATGATGTTAACATTTTGAGCAATGCACCAGTCAATTGCTTGAGCAACAATTTCATCACTTCCTTGGCCATTTGCTCCATCTAATGCTTTAGCGATGAACAAATTGACATTAGGAGCAATACCCTCCATCCAACCATCAGCAACTAATATTCCTGCCATACTAGTTCCATGACCGTTATCATCATATGGTTCACTTTCTTGATTTATGAAATCGCTCCATCCAGATAGAGTCAAACTCGATAGGTCGGGATGTGAAAGATCAATTCCAGAATCAACTATGCAAACACTTACTCCTTGACCATCTAAATCAACTTGGTTAAATTGTACCATCTCTGAATAACTTTCTTGAATCTCTAGCGCGCTATTACTTGGCCTAACAGAAGAAAAACCTCCATCGCCGACAAAAGTAATCGCCCAATAAAGGGAAAAAGCGAGCATTATTGCTAATCCTACACTGACAATTATTCTCACATTTTCTAGATTGTCGGCGATTAAAACAGCATCTTCCGTTTCTGATTGTTCGATAGGAACAATAGGGGGTAAAATCTGCAATTCTGATATGTCATCCATTTCAATCAACTGAATGCCTCTACTGCTTCACAAAAAGTATCAACAAATAATTTTGCATCATCTTCAGTATTATACAAATATGCAGATGCTCTAAGAGATCCATTAGAATATCCTCGGTCATTGAACCAGGAATGAACACAATGCTGACCACTTCGAACCATTACCCCGGCAGCCTCATCAAGAAGAATTGCGATATCATGAGATGGAAGGTCATGCATTAAAATCGAACAAATTCCACCACGTAATTCTGGGTTTTCTGGACCAATAATTTCAATTCCATTAAGGTGTTTAATTCCGTCCGACATTATACGATTTAACTTTATTTCATGTTCATGAACTTTATTCATATCTATTTTTGATAGATAATTAATAGCAGCACCACTTGCAATCATTCCGCTGAAGTTACCTAATCCTCCTTCAAACTTGGATGGGGGATTTGCCCATTTTATTGAATCATAGGTCGATGATACAACAGTTTGACCACCTGCTCTAATTGAACGCATATTTTCTAATAAACTATATCTTGACCACAAACCACCCATTCCGGAAGGGCCACACATTTTATGAATCGAAAAGGAAAGGAAATCGATATCTAAATCTTGTACATCGACTTTCATATGTGGAGTTGATTGTGCTCCATCGACACTAATCAAAGCATCATAATCATGGGTTACTTTAGCGATTTCCTTGATTGGAACGGCTACTCCGTCTAGATTTCCAACATGACTCATTGAAACTAATTTTAACCGATCCCCAGCATCAGAACAGGCTTGCTCAAAATTTTCCATACTAAATGTGTTATCGGGATTTGATTTGACAACTCTATGCTCAACACCCTGCTCTTCCTGTAATTGAAGCCAAGGAACTAAATTGGAATTATGTTCTCTGTCTCCTGTTAGAATAATGTCTCCCTTTTTCCAACTTAGCCCTTTAGAAATTTGATTTAGTGAACTAGTTGCATTACTTGTGAATACTACTTCGCTTGGTGAATTAGAATTAATGAATTTGGATATTGAATTTCGAGATTCTTGCACAAGTTTTGATACTTTAGTTCCATACCTGTGTACTGATCTTCCTCCACATCCAGGATACTTACCATAGTAATCAGAAATTGCTTCAATTACCTGTTTTGGCTTGAGAGTTACACAAGCATTATCTAAATACGCAGGAGCATTATCTCCACATAGAGTTGGAAAATCTTCTCTCAAATGTGAAAAACTCATCACCATGCCTCCATGTCAGGTACACAATCAATATACGGGGAGTTAATTCCGCAAGATTTACATTCAAATCTAGATGGGAACTTTTTCTTACAAATGTTACATACAGTTCCAATAATGCCGAATACAGAAACACAACTTTCAGATGGACATGGAACAGATATTTGACCATCACTTTCTCTTTTTAAGTCGACACTTTCTTCACATTCAGGGCACTTTGCTGTTTGCTCAATTACCAAACCACCTTGTTTCATTTCAATTTCTGCCGTAATTGCCGCAGTAGTACTTATTCTTGCATCACTTCCAAGCATTCTTTGCGGATACCAAATTAGTAGCATGAAAACAGGGACAATAAGTAGTCCCGAAATTATGTGCATTATGTAGTAGAATGAGTTAGGTTCAGTTCTTTGTGCAATGTAATGAACACCACTCCAACTAGAGTAGAAGGTAGTCATAAGCCAGAATACAAGCAAGCTCCCCCAACCAACAAGTGAGTGTTCTCGCATCTCTTTTTCCATAACCCTAACATCTTCATGAACATGGTGAATTTGGACATGCAGGTCTCTAGTTTCAATAACTGCTTTCCAAAAGAAGTAAGTGAAGAAAAGGATGACTAGAATGATTAATACTCCAGACATCATATCTGAAAGGACCATGTTGGTTGGAAATTGAGTATTCTTTTCATGGAATAAGACTTGAAGGAACATCATACCATTCCACATAAGTAGCAATGAAATAGAATGAATACGCATGACTGGGAATTTAGTTAAAATAAGGTATCCGAACCAAACCCATGCAATAATACTCAAGAGCATCTGGAAAAATGAGAAACTTCCAACATTCTTCAAACCTTCAAGTCCGACTGCATCGGGGTTACCTCCAGAAAATATTTCTGCTGAAAGCGACCCTAAGATGAATGCGAAAGTACCTACTAGCAAAGCAGTAAGTAACTCACGGCCCCACTCAGAGTAAGCCAGTAATGTAATAAATTTGATTTCCTTTCTTACCTTATCAACCGGTTTTAATACCGCATGAATATTTGATAATTCAAATTTTAAATTGATGTCGTGGAGTCTAAATGGCATTTCAGCCAGTTGATTTGGGTTGGAATCGGAAGTTTCCTCACCCTCGCTCATGTTATCGCCTAGAGGGTTCACATATCAGTTCTTTCGCTTTATCGTTTGATAAATTAAGCGAGAGCGTTAAACATGGGATTGGAGTCGCAGGGACGCGAGCCGAGATCGCATAGCCTGGTATTGCGCGCGACTGGAAATCGCGTGTCCTTGTGGCACGAGAGTTCAAATCTCTCTCTCG
>PADF01000043.1 GCA_002702945.1 Methanobacteriota archaeon | reverse complement strand
TACCCCCGTTTCTAGCCAAAAATAGTGGCTTGGAATCCGGTTTGATGATTGTACAGTATGTTGCGGGCGCGTCGCTTTCGGAATTACACGGCCATTCTGCACCTAGGACTGCTTTCTCCACTAGCACCTCTGCAGGTCAAGAGGACCATGTTAGCATGGGAGCTACAGCCTGTTGGAATCTAGTACAAGCAACTAAAAGGTTATCAGAAGTTCTTGCATGTGAACTACTCATATCTGCCCAAGCATTAGAATTCGAAACCCTCAGTCCATCACCATTTGTAAAATCAATAGTAAAATTAGTTCGTAGTGTTTCGCCTAAATTAGATTCAGATCGTTCAACCAGTAAGGATCTAATGTCAATTACTAACAATTTACTCGATGGCGCATGGCTTTCTAGAGTTGAGGCAGAAAATTCCTCGCTCAGTTAGTATAGTATTTCTTTTCCAATTCATCTATTCCTGTAAGTTGTTTAATTCTAAAAAGGGAAGTTGTTAATTCTTTTACATCAATCATGTCTTTGTTATGGTAAAGATAATTTTCTAACTCTACAACCCTTCTTACTTTCTCTTCGATTATGGAATAAAGAGCGTATGAATCTTCGACATTATAATTTAACGCAGGCTCTAATTCTGAAACATCAAGCCCCATACGTCTCCATTGCAATATTCTCTTCACTAGAATACCATTTGTAAATCCTATTTTGGGTAGTCTAGACAACATACTTAGTCTAGGAGAGCCATCGACACCAAGGTCAAACTCAATTCTTTCCTCAGCATCATTTGCTATTTGTTTAGGTTCACTATATTCCTCAAATACTTCAACCTCATTATTTTCTAATTCATGATTGATATGAGTAATTACCTTTCTAAATTTAGAAAACCAAATTTCATCAAAATTAAGAATGTCTATGGGGAATAATACCTTGGTATTGGTACCTTGTAAGGTATCAGATAGGTCATTAATGAAATCAAAAATGTTATCATTTCCATGTAGTTCCATTAACCATTCAAAACCATCAACTATAATCAATTCATCAGTATCTTTTGCATCAGTAAAAATCTTCATCAATCTTTCAAGATTTGGTGGTATTGAATTATTGGCAGTTCTTTCTGTTAGCCAGTATAATTCTAACCTAGAAATATCGATATGTTCTAATAATCTTCTTGGAGGTAATCTAGAAAATAATTTGATATTTGAATTTTCATTTTCTAATAATTTATCAACCAATTCTAATAGTCTAGTTTGGTTCAAAAAATCGATGGAAAATAAATTGCCTCCTTCGAATTTCATATCCGCACCTATTCTACCCAAACCCTTCTTATATTTACATTTCAACAATAAATATCCATGAATCATTATATTCGACAATGTTTTGCCTAACACAGGTGTGATGATGTCCGACGACAAAAATGACGAAATTCCGATGGCTGAATGTGGCTCTTGTAGAGCAGTAATTCCTCTCGACTCTAAAGAATGCCCCGAGTGTGGCATTTCATTTTCTGGTGTTTCAAACGAGTCTTTGGGAGAGTGTGGTGCATGTAAAGCATTAGTACCAATAGATTCCAAAAGTTGCCCCGAATGTGGCGTTTATTTTGTTGCTGATGACGTAGTTGATGTACTCAGGCAGTGGCTTAACACCACAGGTATCGACATAAAAGTACTATTTTCCAAAATGGATGTTAACAGCGACGGACAAATCGACTCCAATGAATTAAAAGATAGTCTATTAAAATTAAATCTTGCTGACTTGCCTCCTTCGCAAGTAGATCGTTTGGTTTCTGAATTCGATTCTGATTCGGATGGAATGATTAGTTTAGACGAGTTAATTTTCGTAATAACTGGTGAAGAAAATACAAATGAAGAGAGTGCTGAAGAGGATTCTTCTAAGCCAAAGGAGTTTTCAGAAAACGTACTCGTTAGAGTCATGGAAAAATTTTCTATCACAGATAGAGAATCTTTCTTAGCTCATGCTGAAAATTACGATGCTAATGAAAATGGATACCTCACTGAAGGTGAGTTGAAGAAAGCAGCTGAAGAATATCATGCTGATGATTCGAACGAAGTTGTTACAGCATCCGATGAAGTAATTGAAGTTGAAAAGACACCTGAAGATGATGATTCGGAAAATGAATCTGATGATATTGTCACTGAAGAGGTTCAAGATGATGAAGATTTAACTGATGAACCAACAGAAGTTGAGGAAACTATTGATGAAGAATCAGAAATTGATGATGATGACGATATTGCAACTGCAGAAACAGAAGATATCAATTCTGAAGACTCTCCACTATACAAATTGGCTTTAGCCGCGGCTGAAAGTGATATGACAATAAGAGAAATTTTTGAATCGATGGATAAAGATGATGATGGAATGATTGATGGACCAGAGTTGCAAAGCGGCATCCAAGAAATTTCAGGTGATAGACTAAGTCCAAATGAAGTATTTGAAATTCTTAATGGAATGGATGAAGATTCCGATGGAAGAGTCGATCCAATGGAACTGATTAAGGCAATAGAACAACTTGACATTGAGATTGAATCTGATAAAACTACTTCTTCTAAAGACCCAATTATGACTTTGATAGATGCGATGGATGATGCAGGAAGTAATCCAGCAAGTGTCTTTAGACAGTTGGATGAAAATAATGATGGTAGCATCCAAGTTGATGAATTAAGAGAAAAATTGGGAGAAATAATAGGAGATACTTTGTCAGAGGATGAAATAAATCAAGCATTTGCTAATTTGGACAAGGATAAAGACGGATCGGTTGACTTATTCGAGTTCATTGAGAAGCTAGAGCAGTATGATGATGGAGAAGATCAGCGAGGAAGTCTATCGACGAAAACCGAATTCCCCAGTAAAATGCAAAAGAGAATGATGTCAAAGAAGTGGAATGATGTTGTATGGCCCCTATTGCACACCGGTTTGTTCATATTTATTGTTCTCTGGCTAGTCAACGCCACTCTTGCACCATTCGTTGATGGTAGTGGAGGCAGTATAGAATTAAATTCAGAAACTGGAATGTATATTGATGGAGATACTACATACTTCGAAGGAGATATTTATCCTTGTGATGATTCAATCCAAATTGATGGATGTAAAAACTCATTCGCACCATTAGCAGGTGAGTCTGGTGCAACATCGATGCCAGCAGGTTTCTATTGGGATGGCATATTATTCATAATATTGGGCACCTTAGGTTTCATCGGCTCTTTATTCATCCATCTTTCATTAGTACCCGGATGGAGAGCTAGAGCAAAGGCAATCAAAGAATCAGAAGCGGAAAGAAAGGAAGTCGAAGAAGAAGTTGTCGATTCAGAATCGGAAGGTGACTCCGAAGAAGATATGGAAGAACTACAAGATGATGAAGAATCATCAGAAGATTCAGGCAACCAGGATTCAGAGGACGATGAATATGAGGATGATGAAATTGATATTGGGTCTCACATCGGACTGGTATTAGATGATGAAGAGGTATTCGGAGTAATAATTGAATTTGATGACGATGAAAATTTAGTTACCATCGAAGAGGATGGGACTGGAGATCTTGTTACTGGATATCAAGATGACATGTTTTTAGAAGATTAAAATGGAAAAAGATAAATTATTAAATTTTAACAATTTAGCATATTGCCCTACTTGCGGATGTATAGATCAAAAGGGTTCATACAGGTGTCTAGAATGCGGGACTTTTCATTCAGGCGCCCATTTAGTTGAGCGTGAAGCGCCTCCTCCTGAAGAGCAAATTGAGGCTGAAATAGTTGACCCTAGCGCTTACTCTATTGGACCTAAAGGTGAAATTATCGAAGAATCCTTCGAACAAAGTGATAGTGTTGTTCAATGGTCTGGTGGGTCTACAGATTTCACTGTTGGGGATGATAGTTCGTCCATGAGTTCTGTTCAATCAAATAATTCTCAAGTTCCAGAACCAGATGAATTATGATTTATAGATAAACACATTTCAAAAAGTATTTATTTTTTACAACAATTAAATATTTATAAACGTGAAATCATGGTGGGCTCGGAGAGAATTGAACTCTCGATCTTCGCCATGTCAAGGCGACGTCATAACCCCTAGACCACGAGCCCTAGGAGTCTNTCCTAAATCGAGGGTGTATTAAACCACATCGGTGGCAATATTTAGCTNACAATTTTTGATATCTTTCCTGTGCATCCAGGTTGAGAGCAGTACCCACCCATCCTAACTCTTCCGTTTTTCATTTTTACTAGTTTACCATCTTTAATCGGCCCGTAGTTTTTGCACTTCAAACAATATCCGGATATATCTGTCATCACTATCAGTTGTCTGATATAGTGATTTAATTTGAACTCTTCCTAAAAAAATACTACATTGTGCTAAAAATTATACAATATCCCTATTATAGGGGGGGCTAAGAGGTCGAAATTTACAATTAATTGAAATTAATATTTGATATAAATCTGTAAAAGGCGTACTGCTCTACACTATTGGCTGAAACTTACGATCCAGTAGACGTATTATTTCCTATAATGTCGCATAATGTATGTTATACGACATATAGTGTTGCACATTTACGAGCTATTTAACAATCAAACGATATCATTGGCGGAAATTTCAAAGATTCCAATCAATGGTGGACCAATCAGGCATGATTCAATACCTTGATCTTTGACATCTAGAGTGTCTAATGAAAGTTTGGAAATTTCCTTCATCGATTCAACATCTTGAAAAATAGTTTGGAAAATAAACAAACTTTCGTCACTTACTGATTTACCATACCAAGATTTCAAACATCCGGCCTGACGCTTTCTAAATTCCACTCTAGCAGATATCATACGCTCTAATCTTGCTTCTACTCCAGCATTCGATGAACAAACAACTGTCTCTAAAATATTCATTGAATTACACCTTCTTATCTTTTTTACATGATATATTTTAATTATTTTTCAAAAAACATTTAATCATAAATCATGATTTACTATATTACCTTCGATTATTGTTGAATGGAATGGAGTGTGAGATGGCTTCGAACACCAAGACTCCCAATGAGGAGAATCCAAGATATTCAAATTGGCAATAGCTCCTTTTTCTATTCTACCATGGACNAGCCCGCTAGGGTGAGGAGTTGTTTCCGCTGGATTTCTAGTAGCGCTAACCAATGCTGCAAGAGGATCTACTCTACATCTGTTTACTAGGAGAGAGGCCAAGAAAGGTAAACTTAGGATTTGATTATTGGGGTTGAAATCTGTAGCCATGGACCAAACTAATCCATCATCGATCATACTATTGAAATTAGGCCATTCTTCACCCATTGAATATGGAGTTCCTGGTAAAAATCCCGTATTTACTCCTGCGACCTTCATCCTCTCTCTGTTTTCATCATTGGTGTAGTGTGCGTGGTCAGCGGTGTCAACTNTTAGATCAGCTGCTAAGCCACCNCCTCCTCCATCTACGAANTCGTCTATGTGTAACCTAAGATTCAATCCTTTGGCCCTAGATTCTTTTAAAATATCTTCAGTCTCCTCTATCGTGAACCATCCCGGTTCACAGAATACATCAGCNGACCTAGCAATTCCNTGCTCCACTACCATCGGCAATTGTTCAGAAAGTATCGACTCAAAATACTCTTTGTGAGTTNTATCTTTAGGAATTGCATGAGCTCCTAACCATGTATGATCTACNGTAGGCATATTTTCGATTTCTGATAATTTNTTTGAAACCTCTAAAATCCTTAATTCAGTTTCTACATCNAGGCCGTAACCAGACTTAGATTCTATATGCGTGGTGCCGCTTCGAAAAGCCTCNTGTAATCTTTTATTGGCAATTTTAAGGAGCACCTCATTAGATGACTTGCGCGTGTCAGTGACTGTTGATACTATACCCCCGCCCATACTTGCAATGTCTGAATATGACTTGCCCTTTAATTTCCATCTTAATTCTCTCGAACGGTCACCGCTCCAAACTAAGTGNGAGTGAGAGTCNACTAAACCAGGAATNACTGCTCTNCCTGNTAGGGANATTANATTGTTCCCTTCTTTATTTAANTTAGATAAATTCGAGATTTCAAATTCCGGATGACCATATTCATCGACTAATTCTGTTGAATCACGAATATCCATTATTTGATTATCTTCAATAATAATTCCTTTTTCATGGACAATTAGTGAGTTTTCATCAATCATACTATTGCCGCTTAATGGACCGCTACCGGAAATATGAGCAATTGGCCCCACATCTACCAAAANNGTCCGCATGTGAACTGCTATATGCAGGGGGTTCAAGAATAATGGCTTTGTAGGTATTTCATGGCGGACATTAGTTGGACGTTAGGAATCGAATCAACTGCTCACACACTTTCCTTCGGGCTAGTAGATAGCAATGGCGTCCCATTCCCCTCAGTATCTGACACTGTTAGCCCTGATCAAGGNGGGATTCACCCTCGACAAGCTGCAGACCATCACAAGGATGTTGCACCAATTCTCCTAAACAAGTTATTCGAAGTAAATGAGTTGAAGCCTAAAGATATCACTAATATCGCTTACTCTCAAGGACCTGGTCTCGGCCCATGCTTACGTATTGGAGCTGCTATTGCCCGTGGACTTTCTAGTAAACTGGATGCTCCTTTGATCGGCGTCAACCATTGTGTTGCTCATATTGAGATTGGGAGGCAACAGTGCGGTTGCGATGACCCTGTCTTATTGTATGTATCAGGAGGTAATACTCAAGTTATTGCTAGGTTAGAAGGCAGATATCGAGTATTAGGAGAAACTTTAGATATAGGGATTGGGAATATGCTAGATAAATTTGCAAGAGCCCAAGGNATTCCATTTCCTGGCGGTCCAGTTATTGAAAAGAAAGCTGCTGAATGGTTGGCAGAGAACCCAGACGCTTCGATGGATGGTTTGGAATTACCGTATGCTGTAAGAGGCATGGATTTGGCATTTTCAGGCGTTTTGACTGCTGCCCAAAGACTAATTGACAACGGGAAACCNCTTGGAGCTGTATGTTGGTCACTACAAGAGCACGTATTTTCTGCATGCGTAGAGGTTGCAGAAAGGGCGCTATCTCATACCGGTAAAACGGAATTATTACTAGGCGGTGGAGTTGCTTGTAATAANCGACTCCGACGAATGTGTGAAATTATGGCAACTGAGCGTGATTCGAAATCGTTTGCTCCGCCTAGAATGTATTGTATCGACAATGGCACCATGATCGCACGACTCGGGTGGCTAGAACAAAAATCAGGTAGAAACACAGCATTAGAACAAAGTGCAATAGATCAATATCTTAGAACCGACCAAACTCCAATCATATGGTCGTAAAGNCATTTTGAAGCCAATGGTTTTAAGAGGTCGTCATAGGGCTAATATTAGGGGAATGCGATATCGTCGGTAGGAAGAAGAGAGATTTACCACTCAATCCATTTGCGCGCAATGCTGCTGCTGAACGAAATAAGAGGCAGGCAGAAAGAGTAAATAAAAGAAAAAGAGAGGAAATGGCTGCTCCCAAAACCACCGCTCCAGTTACACAGAATTCACCTTCGATTTCATTAGCTGAAAGACAGAAACAGGCTGCTAAAAAATTAAAAAATGAGACTATTGTTGTTAAAGAACAANNNCAAGTCTCTGTCGAAATGCCTGAGCCCAGTATAATAACCAAAGTNAAATCCGAGGTTACTACTCCAAAAAAAGATCGAAGGGAAGAGCTCAATCGTAAGACAGAAGAGGCTAGGAAAAAATATCAAGAGATAACTACTCAAGTTGTCGAAGAAACGGTTGTAGAAGAAGTTCAAGAACAAATCGTCGAGAAAGAAGTCGATTTGACAATCGAAAATATTAATCCTCAAATTGAAGCTAAATTGAATAGCGATAATGCAATTAGCAAAAACGTATTCAAGACCGTATCNAAAACAAAAANAGCNTCGATAAGCGGTGATAAGAGAAAGCGCAAGCGTCGAGGCGATAAGAAGGGTGGCGGTCGTCAAAAAATGGAAAAGAAATTGAACCGTCAAAGAATTTTAGAATTCAAATATTTCGCACGAGATGAATTGGATAATCCAAATATTCCTGAAGAGCAACGATCTAATATTCTAGGGCAGATTATTGCTAAAGGCGAGAGAACAAGCATTGATTCTGCAATAGAATTTATTCAATCAAAACAAGCAGAACTAATTTTAACAGAAGATGTTGCAAATTCTCTAATTAGCGAAATAAGAAGAATTTCAACTAGAAGGTGAGTAAATGACAGAAAATATAGAAAATGATACAATAGTAAGTGTTCACTACACTGGTACTTTACCAGATAGCGGGGAAACATTCGACTCAAGCGAAGGTAGAGAACCATTAACATTTATTGTTGGTCACAAGCAAATGATCCCTGGATTTGAAAGAGAATTGATGGGCGCAAAGGTTGGCGATAAAGTAGAATTCACTCTTGCGCCAGAAGATGCATATGGTATGAAAGAAGATGCTGCTATCATGAAAATCCCTAGATCGCAGTTCGCACAACTCGAAGAGTCTACAAAACTTGAAGTTGGATTCCAGTTAGTTGCTCAAATGCCTCATGGTCCCGCTCCATTCACTGTTACCGATTTAGATGATGATACAGTAACTGCAGATTTTAATCATGCATTAGCAGGTAAAACACTAAAATTCAATGTTGAAGTTGTTTCCATCAGATCGGCTACAGAAGGCGAATCACAACACGGACATGTCCACGAATCTACTGAAACATCTACAAAAGATTCGTCTTCTTCATGTAACGATGATGGTTGCTGTTGAAATAGTAGTCTTGATGAATCTAGAGCATCTGGAATGTTCATGGCAGAGTACCGTCGAGAGAATTGGGAAACTCTTTCAGGTATTAATTTACCAATGCAACCTGATGAACATACAATGAAAATTTCAGGTGCAGAACCATCACTTATTCCAAGCGCCGGTAAACCACCTTATACTAGGGGAATTCATTCTAGCATGTATCGTTCTAGACTTTGGACTATGAGGCAATATGCAGGTTTTTCTAGCGCCGAGGAAACTAATGAGAGGTTTAAGTTACTTCTAAAGCGTGGCCAAAAAGGACTTTCTGTTGCATTCGACTTACCTACACAACTTGGCTTAGATGCTGATGATGAACTCTCATTAGGAGAAGTTGGGAAAGTTGGAGTTTCTATTTCTACTTTAGATGATATGCGCAAGTTATTAGATGGCATACCACTCGACCAAGTTAGTACTTCAATGACTATTAATGCCCCTGCAATGGTTCTATTGGCAATGTATACACTCGTAGCTGAAGAACAAGGTGTATCGAGTGACAAAATCAGAGGCACGATTCAAAATGATATCTTAAAAGAGTATATTGCCAGAGGGACTTATGTTTTTCCTCCGAAGCAAAGTATGAGATTAATCACCGATATATTCTCTTATTGTTCCAATAGCATTCCAAATTGGAATACTATTTCCATATCTGGATATCACATCAGAGAAGCCGGATGTACTGCTGTTCAAGAAGTTGCATTTACCATTGCCAATGCACTTGAATATGTTGAAGCTGCAATTAAAACGGGACTTGATGTTGATAGTTTCGCACCTAGATTATCATTTTTCTTTAATTGCCATAATGACTTTTTTGAAGAGGCAGCAAAATTCCGTGCTGCAAGAAAATTATGGTATGATTTGATGAGTGAAAGATATAATCCTACCAACCCTAAATCTTGCATGTTAAGATTCCATACCCAAGTGGCTGGCGTAAGTTTAACCGCCCAACAACCACTCAATAACATATCTAGAGTGACAATTCAAGCACTAGCTGCAATCTGTGGTGGCACTCAAAGTTTGCACACAAATTCCTATGATGAAGCAATAGGTTTGCCTACTGAAGAAAGTGCAACTATAGCGCTAAGAACTCAACAGATAATTGCTGAAGAAAGTGGTGCTGCTGATGTAGTAGATCCACTCGGAGGTTCTTATCATGTAGAGTCTCTAACTCAACAGATATACGATATGTCGATGGATCAAATCAAAGCAATTGAAAATATGGGTGGTGCAATGATCGCAATAGAAGAAGGCTGGCAACAACGCGAAATACATAATTCCGCTTTCAAACACCTGAAAGAAGTTGAAAGTAATTCAAGAAAGATCGTCGGTGTGAACCATGGTGTAATGGATGAAAATATCCAACATAAACCAATGGAAATAAATCCCGAACTAGAAAAAGCTCAGCATGAGAGATTAAGAAAATGGCGTTTGGAAAGAGACCAAGAATCTGTTAATAAGTCACTTTTACAAATCACCAACGCCTGTAATACCGATGCCAATCTATTCCCACTTGTGATTGATAGTTTAAGGAATGGATGTACATTAGGAGAAATAATGAGTGCAATGAAGGAAGAATTTGGTACTTGGATGGCGCCTAGTGGATTTTGAAGTGATATTATGAAACAAAAAATATTCTTGGACCACATAGGTATAGCAACTGCTAATTTGGACACTAGTTCCCCTTTTTGGAGATTAATTGGTTTGCAAAATGATGGTGAAGATGAAGTTGTTTCAGACCAAGGAGTCACGACTAGATTTTTTTCAACAAGTGATTTTGAAAAGAACGTCAATCCGCCAAAAATTGAGTTGCTTGAACCGACAAGTGAAGATACTCCGATTGGAAAATTCTTATCAAAAAGAGGACCTGGAGTTCAGCAAATTTGTTTTAGGGTTGAAGATTTAGAGCAGATGATTAGAACAATGTTAGATAATGATGTTGTTATGATAGATGAGAGACCTAGGTTGGGTGCTGGTGGTAAAAAAATTGCCTTTGTACACCCCAAATCAACTGGCGGTGTTCTTGTAGAGTTGACACAATACTAGGCATAACAACAATAACCCATCTTTGGGTAAATTGCTTCATGCGAACTTGTGTAGACCAGTTAATCGCCCTTTCTCATGTCGATGGACCTAGGATTAAGCGAGAGGCTAGTTTTCTTGCACGAAGATTAGAAGTTCTAAGATTGAATAATAATATTACCAATGATGCATTTTTAGATGCTGGAGCAATACAAGGGGCATTTGAAATGATCGCTCATTTAATTGACATGGGAGTTCCACAAAAAGAAATTTATTCACAGCTAAGGCAACAACTAGTGAGAGCGCGGAATATAGAATCAAAACACCCCGGACTAAATAGTGCAATAGAAGAAGGACGTGCGAGTTGAACTGTCCATGACAAGGACTCTGATGACTATTGAAAATGTTTCCAAGCATTTTGGCGATGTAGAAGCCTTAAGAAACATATCAATGGAAATAAAATCAGGTGAGGTCGTAGGTTTAGTTGGCAGTAATGGTGCAGGTAAAACAACTCTTCTAAGACTGATGTCAGGGGTATACAAACCATCTTCAGGTAAAGTCTGCCTAGAAGATGGCACTCCTGTTGATAAAATGCGTGAAAAACTAGGAGTTGTACCAGAATCAACTGGCCTGTATTCTAGATTGACTGCATGGGAAAATATCCGTTATCATAGCCGAATGCATGGTGTAGATGACAAAACATCATGGAGCAGAACTTCAAGATTCGCAGAGCATTTAGATATGTTAGAAAATTTAGGACGACACACCAAAGGTTTCTCAAGAGGAATGAAGCAAAAAACTGCACTATTAAGGGCACTTGCCCATGGACCTAGTGTACTATTACTAGATGAGCCAACTGCCGGCCTAGATATCACTAGTGCTAGAACCGTAAGAGCGCTTGTTAAGCAATTAAGGGACGAGGGTGGAACGATTGTTTATTCTACGCACCATTTAGCTGAGGCTGAACAGGTTTGTGATCGCATAATCATAATACATAATGGCGATATACAAGCTAATGGTTCTCCTTCTGCACTACTTAGTCAAACAGAATCTAAAAATCTCGAAGAAGCATATGTTTCACTAACGCAAGAAAAAGCCAGATCTAGGAATGAAGATTCAGAGTCCGAGGGTAAATTCACACGTTGGTGGAGAACCTTATTCACTCCTAAAATACCTAAATTAGAATCGGTGGTGGATGACGATGAGTAGTTCCAAGGTCAAGAGAGTCAAGGCAATAGCCAAAAAAGAGGTTATTGAATTTACTAGGGATTGGCGGACAATAATGGCAATAATTGTTATTCCAATACTTATGTTCCCACTGTTATTCATTATGTTCCCTCTGCTACTAGAGAGTGAGGCAGCAGAATTAGATTCTTTGCAAGTGGATATCATTATTCAATCCAATGATATCCCAGATGATTTATTGCAGGAAATAAATACAACTTCAGTGTCATTATCTTTTGAAAATTTATTCGATAATAACACGCTTGCAAATCCAGGTGATGACTTAGACCGATTACGAAGTTTATCGACCGATGCAATTTTGAGAATAGAGCAAAGAGACGATATTTGGTATTATGCAATTATACATATTTCGACATCCGAGAGTTCTAATGAAGCAAGAAATAGGTTGATTCAGAGCCTTACTATTTGGGAGCAAAATGAAACTCAAAGAAGAATAACTGAACAAGGATTAGATGCCAACTCTACTTTGAATCCATTACGATGGGATGGGGAAGTATCATCCGGAGATGTTGCAACACAAGGTGAACAAGCAGGAATGGTATTATCGCTTTTTATTCCACTGGTATTAGCCGTATGGACCTTTTCTAGTGCTATCCAGCCTTCTATTGATATGACAGCAGGTGAAAGGGAAAGAGGGACTTTAGAGGCTCTGTTAAGCCTCCCGTGTTCTAGAAATGAATTACTTATTGGCAAATGGTTAGGGGTTGCAACAATTACTGGGGTGGGGGTTGTTTTGCAGATTTGTGGACTATTATTCGCAATTGGCTATCTAGCATCATCAAGTGTAATTGGAGTGCCACAACTGT
>PADF01000042.1 GCA_002702945.1 Methanobacteriota archaeon | reverse complement strand
ATTATTTCTGTTGAAAAGATTTCAATTATGCTTAGAGATCAATATGTAAAAGCAAATGTTATTCCACCTTCAACCCAACAAGAAATTCGTTTATTCAAACAACAAAATACTAGACTTATTTTACAATCCAAAGCAATATATTCTCAACAAGTTTTGAATTTTTAATCAAGTCTTTTTCCTATTATAACGAAATTTTTCCAGCGTTTCATATAATCAATAAAAATAGGACTTAGTTCAACATTTTCAAGATGTTCTACACTGAAAGGTGGCCTTTGAGGCTCATAATTTTCATCTGTCAAATGTTTAGGCCAATCAGGGTGTGCAATTCCAACCCTAGCAACACCGACAATATCTGCGCCTTCGTCCATTAACCATTGAGCGTCCTTGGAAGTCCAAACAGCACCAGTAGATATCAATGATATATTTCGAGGAACTATTTCTCTGAATCTTTTGGTTAAACTCGGACCTGATTCGTCACCCTCTACAGGCTGGAAAACATCCCAACAAGAAATATGAAGCATATCAATTTCCATATCACAAATAATTTTAGCCAATTCTAAACTTTCTTCAAGATATATTCCAGCCTTTTCGATAATTGGAGAAATTCTTACAGCGATTAAGAAATTAGGACCTGTCGCTTTTCTAACAGATTGAATAATCTCGCGAAGAAATTTACTTCGTGATTGAATGTCACCTCCCCAATCATCCTCTCTGCGGTTTGTAATACTACCAAGAAATTGGCAAATAAGGTAAGAATGAGCACCATGTAATTCAACACCATCAAACCCTGCTTTTTGACACCTTACGGCTGCTTCAGTAAATGATTCAATCATTGAATTTATTTCTTGTTCAGACATTTCTCTTGTGTAAATACCACCCATTCCTGGTTCAGTATTTTTACTAGCAGATATCGGTTGAACTTCATTAATACTAATCGGGGCACGCATACCTCCATGGAATAACTGAACTAGACTTATGGTCCCAGTCTCCCTTAATTGATTAGCCATATTTGTTAAACCGGGCAATTGATGATCCCCCCATACGCCCATTTCTCCTTCCCAACCACGTCCTGTTTCAGTAACATTAGCAGCCGCAGTGGTGGTAATTCCAAAATCACCTTTAGCACGACGAACTAGCCAGTTAATCTCTTCATCAGATAATGTTCCATCTTCATTACTTTGTTTGTTAGTCATAGCAGCAAGTAAACTACGATTCTTCAAGACGAAACCTCGACCTATTTCTAGTGAGTCAGTGGGTTTCATGATATCACCGAGTAGGTCTCAACTAATGAGTTAAACTCATTTGACTGGATGAATACTCTTGATTTTTATTCAATGCAGAAAGGATTTGTTTGACACTTGCCTATATGTGAAATTTAACAGATGTTTAAAACTTTTATCTGCTACATACGTGTATGGTCGTTGCTGTTGTCTGGTTCCGTAACTCGTTACGCATCCATGATAATCCGGTATTGTCTTGGGCTTATGAGTCAGAGAATGTAGATTCTATCCTTCCCATATACATCTTTGATGAGGAAATTCAACAGAAGAGTACTCTGACAATGGGGGAGCAAAGGTTACGATTTCAGTTTGATTGTGTGGATAATCTACATCAAAATTTGAAGGATAAATTAGACTTAGACTTACATGTTTTTTCAGGCGATAGCTTAGATGTTTTAGATTCAATCAAACAACAACTACAATCATTTGAGGTAATTTTACTCAACGAATATTCGACAAACCCCCGAGATAGAAAGCAATCCGAATTAATTGAAAAAAATTTCTTCAGCACTAACCAAAATTGGTCTACTAAATCATTACCCGCAAGTCAAACAATTCTTGATATTGAAGCAATCGTCAACTCTTCTGGCTTCAAACCACCTAAATCAATGAAAGACATGGTTCGATTGTTCAAAACAGAATTCGGAGACTTTGATAATATTGTGTTCGCAACAAATGATTCAAATCCTTCAGCAGGTAAACCCAAGCAAGCCCTATCGGTGAATTCTGAGTATCAAATTTCACTCGACAAAATTCGGCCATTACTAACTAAGCCTACTTATTTCATCGGCGGGGAAAGTGAAGCAATTGCCAGATTGGAAAAGAAGGTAATATCGCAGCAAGATTACGTAAATAGTTTCAACAAACCTAAGTCAATCTCAACAAATACCAAAGACAATCCTATGGAACCTACAACAACTGGATTATCACCATACATTAGTACGGGTTGTCTGTCAATACGGCGGTTGTGGAATTCATGCTCAAAAATTCAACAATCGGGTGAACACACTGTGCCTCCTGTTTCACTCCACGGGCAAATTTTGTTCAGAGAAATGTTCTATCTTCTCTCAAGATCAGTCGAAAATTGGGATCAAGATTCAGGCAATTCTCAGTGTAAAGAAATTGAGTGGGGAGAATTGAATCAGGTCCAATTAGATGCTTGGGAATTTGGTCAAACTGGATTTCCGCTTATCGATGCCATGATGCGTCAGTTGAACGCTACGGGTTGGATGCACCATCTCGGAAGACATGCTGTTTCATGCTTTCTAACTCGTGGGCAATTATGGCAAAATTGGACACATGGCAGAGACATATTTGAGCGCAAATTAATTGATAGTGATTGGGCGCTAAATAATGGAAATTGGCTTTGGTTAGCAGGAGTTGCACCGTTTTCAATGCCTTACTATAGGATATACAATCCATGTCCCGATTCCAAGTCTAGTTTAAACGTTGAAACTAAGGATGCAGAATTTATCAGACATTGGATTCCAGAACTTGCTGAATTCCCTTCAAAGCACATCTTTGAGCCACACCTAGCCCCGTTGCACATCCAAGAATCAGCGGGATGTTTGATTGGCAGAGACTATCCAAATCCAATAATAGATAGAAAAGAAGCGCGTAAAAAGAATTTGCAATCATTCAAGCTCAGTCTTGAAAAATTACGATGATGTCTTTACTAAACGCTTACAAGAAATTAAGAATGAATCGTTGGAAAGATTTCACTTCGTCTACCATGTTGTAACTAACTATTAGGGAACATAAACCCCAGATTTTATTACAGATTTTGGATTCTTGAATCATCTACCCATTCATCCCAACTAGAATCAAATCCGACATAGTGGATGAAATATTTATCACCCTGAATTTCTCTAATCAATGCGTCCCACCAACTACCTTTCCACTCTACTTTGACTTGTTGACCGGTGGCGAAAGATGGTTCATTGAAAGGATGATTGTCAGGTCTTACTTTCCATCCAGTTGGACCTACGACATATATTGTATTGTTTGTTTCAATTCTTGCTGTAGCTCTATTNTCATAAGATATNCNNTGGATTGTNGATGAACGAACATCGGTATCNCCTAATTTTGGATGCCCNTATACGAATCCTNTCAAAATATCTCCTTCNAGAAAAGCGTCTTGGATAATAACTTCTTTTTTNGCTTCAAAAGGCTNCACCATTATCTTNGCAAGATCTTTGTAATTTATNTCAGAGTTTGGAGGAATTCCCATTTCTTCGAACATCTCTACAACTTCATCAACTTGGAGAGGATCGCCGATTTCAGTTAATATTTGAAATAATTCTTGGGAATTGATTGTTCCACTATTATCTTTATCAAAAACCATGAATGCATCGATTAATTCTTGTTCTTCTTTGGAGATTTGTTCAACATATGCTTGGGTAGCTTCTGAATCTGGTTGTTTCGCAATCCTTGATGGAGGGACGCCTTCCTCAACATCTCCGTCATCAAAATGAATCATATATGTGTGATGCGGTTGAACTTCAGCNATTTTTCCCGGGAAAAATGTACCATAGTTTTTCCAATTTACTAATACTCTGTCACCTTTACTAAGNGCATCATCAGCACGTCTAATATTTCCAGCATTTTCACCAATAAGCAAATTTTGTTTAGATTCGATTCCACTACTCTTAGGGACATCAACATCGTAACTTCCGTCATCATTTACCTTTGTAATAGTGCATCTATCNAGCCAGCGTTCATTTGTCGGACTGAAGTATTCGACATGCATTCCAACTTCTAATTCAGCCTGAATTGGCGATGATATAATTTCCTCAATTTGCGAAACCGTTTCATTTTTATTAACCATTCCAAGGCGCTCTAAAGCAGTAATTACAGCAGTTGTAACCGCGTCAACGTCGTTGTTAATTACTGTGTTATGAACGACATCTCCACCGACTACAGAATCTTGCATATTCAAAGTCTGACTAGCCTTTGGAGGTGCAGGAATCCATTCCGAACCGCTCCACATAAATTTCCCATCTGGACTGTAAACCGGTTCTGACATGGCANCTCTAAAACGACTAGTTAAAAAGAGATTTTGAAAAAACATGNNGGTGNAAATCTTTTACCNTTGANNGNNTAGGNNNATCNATGANNAGTGNCAAANTNTTGCCTNTNNGTTTAGTTTTNTTATTTNTATTNTCNTTCCTTTCTCCAACAGTTNAAGCATTTGATTGGGATAANGATGGAGTAGATGATTCAGTNGATACNGATGATGATAATGATTCAATTTTAGATATTGATGATCAATGTACACCCGGCCAAGTAAACAGTTACTCACTAGGGATGAGAGACCATGATTCTGATGGTTGTGATGATCATGAAATGTTTATTTCAAACGCCTTTTTAGAAGGTGATGGAACTGATGTCATAACAGAAATTCTCATAGACAGTAACGATAATCAAATTGTCACTGGCTACTCAACAGGAAATTATTCAAAATTTGGAAATTATAATATAACAATCGATCCAAATGTTGAAGCATATACATTTATCTCAAAAATAAATAGTTCTGGAATTATTGACTGGTTTATTTATACAATGTATTATGATAATTTTTTTATGATTTTGGGAGAAGATGATTCTATTTTTATAGCCGGAGATGTAGAGACAAATATCACATGGAATACTCCCTCAAGTAACTTGGTAATTAATAATACAAATGATAAATCAGACCCATGTATCATGAAGATATCTACTCTAGGAGTAATTGAATGGATTGAACACAACGAAAATCCAGGAGACCAATTTGTTCAAGGGATTTCAATGGGTTCATCCAATAACATGGTGGTATCCATTGCTAATGTTAACAACAGTACTATGACATATGGCAATCAGGTTTTCAACCTAAAAGCGATAGAGGGGTTCGTNATAAATATATCATCATCAGGAATTTGGGGGCCTGATATAATTTCTATTGAAAATCCTAATTTTATATCGATTGATAATGTTTCTTTTTTTAGAATGATCTCGACTACTGAAAATGGCTATATGTCTATAAATTCATATCAAGATATACCCAGTGTTGAAATAAAAAAGAATGGCGTATATCAATGTTCTATTNATAAAAATAATTCTCAAACTGANTTCAATATCTTATCATTTACTTTGTTTTACAACTGGGACTGTGTTGATTCTATTTCANTTGAAGCCCATACCGGATATGCCGAGGCTTGGGTTAACAATATGGTTCTAAATTTTGATGAAACTGATGGTAATGTTAGCATTGGAATTGCTGGAGGAATGGAGGCTGATACATTCAACTATTCGACATTAGAATTTGGTAATTGGGGAATTATAACACCTCTTGGCGAACATACATATGATAGTTATAAGGCATATTATGGTGAAATTATTTTTGAAAGTAGTAATTCAACAAGTAGTTTAGATTGGGAGGTTCTAATATGGGATAATTCAAATCTTAATTATTTATCAGCATTTACCGAATTGAAGTATACTAACCACGCTATAGTTCTCTGCGGCAATTTCTATTCAACTTTGGTCTTAGTTTCTGATAATAATTATACCAATTTCATGAGTTTAGGTTCAATTACAGGCAACGATTATGATTCCTTTTGCATATTTGTCTATAATAATGGAGATTCAGGTGTTAACAGTAGTTTAGGATATTTTTACATACAATTTGGTTTCTCAGGTAATGATATCTTAACGGCTATTGACTTAGATAATACAGGTATTGCTTCGATTGCTATTGCTTCAACATCGACATATGTGCCATTTAACAATACCAATATTACTACCAATGGTTCGAGTTATGATACTCACTTATTCAAACTATTATTCGAAGAAGACTACGACGATGATAACGATGGAATACAAGATTACATTGATCAGTGCCCATTAGGGCANATTAACTGGAATGCAAGTAATAGTTCTCAAGACTGGGACTGGGATGGTTGTAAAGACTCTACTGAAGATTTGGATGATGATAATGACGGATTAGAAGATANATTAGATGCATGTCCTAGAGGCCTAACTAATTGGTCAAGTTCGAATTACTATGAAGATTATGATAGTGATGGATGTAATGATTATTCTGAAGATCTTGATGACGACAATGATGGAGTTTTGGACTCAGATGATTTATGCTCTGCAACTAATTCAGTTCTAGGATGGACTAGTGATTCTACCACTGATTATGACGGTGATGGATGTCAAGATATTACTGAAGACTGGGATGATGATAACGATGGTCTTGATGACACATATGATAACTGTCCAACTGGATTACTAAATTGGCAATCCGGAGACCCTAATACTGATTGGGATGGCGATGGATGCGAAGATTCTGTGGAAGATGATGATGACGATAATGATCAAAGAAATGATGTTGATGATAGCTGTCCTAAGGGAGAATTAAATTGGAATTCTCAAAGTACTCAATTTGACTTTGATATGGATGGATGTAAAGATGGTGTTGAGGATTGGGATGATGATAACGATGGTGTTTACAATGATGACGACGAATGTACACCTGGTGAAATGTCTTGGGTCTCTAGTAATTCTACTGACTATGACAATGATGGATGTAGAGATTTAACCGAAGATTTTGATGATGATAATGACGGTAAAGAAGATGTAATCGATGATTGTTTATTGGGCGATTTGGGATGGACATCTACACCATTTACTGATTATGATTCAGATGGATGTAGAGATTCTAGTGAGGATTTAGATGACGATAATGATGGTGTTGAAGATTTAGATGATTTATGCCCACTAGGTGAAGTTGGCTGGATATCTACAGAATTGACTGATTATGACGGAGATGGATGTAAAGATGCCCAAGAAGATGATGACCATGATAATGATGGAGTTCTAAATCAAAATGATTCTTGTAAGAAAGGAGACAATTCTTGGACATCAAATTCAACAACCGATTATGATTATGATGGATGTCGAGATTCTACAGAAGATTTAGATGACGATAATGATGGTGTAGAAGACATTCTAGACTTGTGCAGTAAAGGACTGTCATATTGGTATTCTAATTCAGAAACTGACTATGATTCTGATGGATGTTATGACCAAGAAGAATCACTTTCAACAATACCATGGGACCTATCTGAAGACTTGGACGACGATAATGATGGTGCTTTGGATATCTATGATGATTGTATGAAAGGAACTCTAGGGTGGAGTCAATTCGAATCCTTAGATCATGATATGGATGGATGTTTTGATGGAAATGAAGATAATGATGATGATAATGATGAAATCTTAGATATGGCAGATTCTTGTAGCACTGGAGTCATAAATTGGACATCTAATTCGTTAAATGATTATGACAATGATGGATGTTTTGATGCTAGTGAGGATGAGGATGATGATAATGACTTAATCTTAGATATTGTTGATCTTTGTCCAATTGGGGACAAGGGTTGGATATCTTTCCAGAGTAGTGATTATGATAATGATGGATGTAAAGATTCAAGCGAGGACTTTGATGACGATAATGATAATATTACCGACATTCAAGACTTATGCCCTAAGGGTAAAAAATCATGGATTTCAGATAACATTCTAGATTATGATGACGATGGATGTTATGATGCAAGTGAAGATGAGGATGACGATAATGATATGATAAATGATAATTCTGATAGTTGTCCTAAGAATTTGTTAAACTGGACTTCTAATTCTGATACTGACCATGATAGTGATGGATGTAATGATCAACTAGAAGATGATGATGATGATAATGACGGAATGGTTGATTCAATTGACCAATGTCCTAAAGGAGACTTAGGTTGGATTTCAAGCCCAGAGACAGACTTTGATAATGATGGTTGTCAAGACTCCAATGAAGATTATGATGATGACGGAGATGGTGTGATAGATTCTCAAGATATGTTCCCTCTAAATCCGGATGAATCCTTTGATTCCGACGGAGATGGTATTGGAAATAATGAGGATGCATTTCCTAATGATTCTAGTGAAACTGTCGATACTGATGGAGATGGAGTAGGCGATAATACCGACATTTTCCCATCGACATCCTGGCTAGGTTCTGGAACTTCTTTCACACTAATTGCAATTTTAGTGATTTCAATAATTGGATCTATTGCTGTTATTCGAATAAGGAAAAATAATGCACCTATTCCTGAAGAACAAACAAAATCATTTAGAGAGCAAGAAGATTTCTTTGAAGAGATTTCTTCTGATGCATTAAGTTTAGCAGGAATGGCACCACTCATTACTGAAGATCAAATAATGAGTCAAAGTATGCCGCCAAGTAATGATTTAATTGGTGAAATAGATGATGATGGATATGAATGGATAGAGCATCCTGAGGGCAGTGAAATATGGTATTGGAAAGGTTCTGACTCAAATAATTGGGAACTGTATGAAGAATAATTATTCATCTTCTGAATCCTTATTTACGACATTTTTATTCATCGGAAATAACTTATCCATCCACTTTGGTGACCACCAGTTAGCCTTACCCATCAATCTCATAGTTGCAGGAACTACCAGTGCTCTAACAATAGTTGCATCAAGTAAAATTGCAAGTGCTAAACCAAATCCTATTTGCTTGAGTATTACAACCGAAGATAAACCAAATGCACTGAAGACTACTACCATAATTGCAGCTGCTCCAGTAATCAAGCGACCTGTTTTTTGAAGTCCATTTGCAACTGCAAGAGTATTATCTCCGGTACGTTCCCATTCCTCGTGTATTCTTGAAAGCATTAGAACTTCATAATCCATCGACAAACCAAATACAATACAAAATAGAATAATTGGATTTGTTGTTTCTATTGGTTGAGGTGTAAAGTTTAGTAATTCTG
The DNA here is from genome assembly GCA_002702945.1 of Methanobacteriota archaeon. The sequence goes on along the minus strand of PADF01000042.1, from coordinate 1,190 downwards.
CCCCATTACCCCATTGGAATACAAATACCAACATACCAAATGATGCCGAAACAGATAATATATTCATTATAATTGCCTTGATTGGTATTATTACACTTCTAACTTGAATGAAAATTAGTATAATTGTGGCTATTAAAATAAATGCAAGAGCAATAGGTAGATTCTCAACAATGGCGTCCAATACATCTAGGCTGTAAGCAGCGAATCCTGCAACCATCAGTACACCATCATCTCCAGTGTTTAAGTCTGAGAGTAATTCGTCCCTGTCAGACCTTACATCTGATACAAATTCTCTACTACTCTCTCCAGTTATAGTACCGGTCAAAGAAAAAAGAACAAAAGTAATATTATCAGAAATAAATTGATCTCTAAGATACTCTCTATTGGCAATAGTATCGTTATCTAAAAATTCATCAGGGGTTTGCCAAAACTGGAGTACCTCTGATTCACTCATATCTACACTGGGTAAAGCAAATCCTGAAGCATTTATGACCCGTTCGTCGTCAAGATAATTCTTCATCCAATGGTACATTGTGATTAGATTATTTTCTTCAAGAGGATCTTCTCCATCAAAGTCAATAACTATCATAGCACGGTTAACTGCTCCTTCAGGCCACTTTTCATCTATCAACTCAAAACCAATTCTAGTTTCGTCATCAGGAGGTAGTGCATCTCTTGAAGCAATAGAAAAATCAGCCTGTAGGAACGGTAATCCTGCACCTAAAAGAATGACGAGTGTTGGGATAAGAACAGCCCATGGACGCTCCATTACGAAATTAGCAATCTTTGCCCAAGCACCATCTTCTTTCTCGTTTTCTGTACTGAAAGAAAATGGGATTTTACCCTTGAATACTTTATTGCCCATCAAAGCTAAGATTGCTGGCAAAACAATTACTGAAAATACCATTGCAATACTTACTGCCAATGTACCGCCAATTCCTAAACTTGGGAGTCCAGTGTTTTCGAAAAATAGCATCCCCATTAGACCAATAGCAACTGTAATTCCCGAGAAAAACACTGCTTTACCAGCGGTTGCGACTGTAATTGCTGTAGAAGTTCTTATATCACGGCCATTGTTCAATTCTTCCCTAAATCTATTTACCATAAATAGAGAATAATCTACAGATCCTCCTATGCCGATTAGTGTGATAATATTCAATGCATACTGAGTCACGTCTGTAACATTGGAT
>PADF01000041.1 GCA_002702945.1 Methanobacteriota archaeon | reverse complement strand
AGCAATTTTTGGGAAAAAGTATAATCTAATTAAGTCTTATTTATTTTTAATTCGGCTTAACAACAATATTTTTCATTGTCTTAATAATTAGTATTAATGCAAAAATAGAAGCAGCAACTAATGCAATCATTGAACCACTGCCTGTGTCATATTCTGCAGAAAAGTATAGTCCAATAATTACAGTAATCACTCCTATAATTTGGGAAAGAATGACGCACGAACGGAAACTTTTCCCGATTAATTGTGCAGTAGCCGCAGGTGCAACAATTAACGCAGTAACCAGTAGTGCACCAACAATTTGTACCATACTTACTACAATTGCTGCAGTAATTATACTAAAATATAGTCTTATGGCTCTAACTGGTAAACCTTGTACCTTAGCAGCAATGGGGTCGATAGATATTGACAATAAACTATGGTATAGAAACAGCATTGATAAGTATCCTACGACACATATTGTTACAATGATGTCGAAACTTTTTGGATCAACCAACAATAAGTCGCCGTATAAATATCCATCAACAATTGCTGTTGCAGTACCTCCCCAGATACGCATTATTACCAAACCTAAACCAAGCATACCTGTCATGAAAATAGCAATTGCCGCATCACCGTCTAAAATTCCACGTGCCTGTAATTCATCTATTAAAACGGCAGCTACTGTACAAAAAGCCAAGGCATACAATAGAGGTCCTATGCCACCAAAAACCAGTCCTATGGCTATTGCTCCAAATGATACATGCGCTAATCCATCTCCGATTAAAGCGAGATTCCTAATCAACAAGAAAGTACCAAGAAAACCTGCTACTATTGCAACAATTATTGAAGCGATTAAAGGTCGGTGAAAGTACTCATAAAGGAAATAAGATGGAAAGAATTCTCCTGGTAAAAACCCCCGATAAGCCTCGCCAAATTCTTTCAAAATCGGACTAAGCCATTCGAAAAGTTCTTGCCCAAGACCCATTATTCTTCACCATCCTTCCCCGGAACGAGGATTATAGTATCTTTATTTTCAGAATCTTTAGTTTCCCAAAAATCAGTTTCTTGATGAGTTGGTTCAATGCCTCTCAATTTGGCAAGTTCTGAAAGTCCTGGGAAATCTATTGTGGAGCCATCAAATCTTATTTTCTCTTCAAGGTAAATCATTCGATGTACTGTTTGCTTTATACTGGTTAAATCATGGGATATCATCACTATTGTCTTGTTCTGTTCATGACATAAACCATCTAGTAATTTCATTATCGAATTTCGAGATTCACGGTCTACACCCACCATGGGTTCATCCATCAATATCAAATCAGCATCAGAAGCCAAAGCCTTGCCTATAGCTGCACGTTGTCTTTGCCCTCCTGATAAATGGGTAATTCTAGTATTTGTATACTCTTCAAGCCCAATTATTTCAATTATTTTTTTAACTTTTAATCTTTCTTTTCTCCAAGGGATGAAATAAGATTTTACATTAAGCGTTCCTAAAGTGATGAATTCTTTGACTGTAATGTGTACATTTGTAGGTAATTTAGAGGCGGTTTGGGGGACCCATCCAACCTTTCCAGTAACACCTTTTGAAAGAGGTGACTGATTGTATATTTTCACAGTTCCTGATTTAGGTTTTAGGATTCCAAGAATTGTTAGAATCAAGGTACTTTTCCCACCACCATTAGGTCCAACGATTCCTACAAATTCTCCGCAAGCGATTGACAAATTTATTTCATCAATTACTTTGCTTCCTGAACGGAATACAGACAAATTAGAGACGTTGAGAATTTCTTCTCCACAATTTCCAATTGACACTGAATGCACTGTATCCATCATACCAACCTCATTTAGGTTGACATAAATGCCTTGTGATATTTATTATCTCAAGCAGTACATCCCATACCAGTTTTCAGATTTTCAAGATTCTTATTCATCATTGTTAGATAACTGTCACTTTCATCAGTAGGAGACATCTCCATTGTGTACAAGTAAAGAACTTCAACTCCAGTGGAAGCGACAATACTGTCTACTGCACTTCTCAAGGTATATTCTTCAATATACAGAACAGTTATTTCGTCTTCATTGATCTTTTCGATTACTTCAGTGATATCAGCAACTGAAGGTTCTCCTTCAGGGTCTAATCCATGTACAGTTACGAATTCAATTCCATATCTTACAGTTAGGTATGAGTAAGCATTGTGGTTAGCAGCAACAGAGTTTGTAGCACAGGTGCCAGATTCTCCAAAGGCGTCACTGTAGCCTAAGTGTATTCTATCTAATTCAAGCATGAATTCTTGTGCATTTGCGGTAAATGTTTCATTTCCTTCTGGGAACTGCTCGATTAGTGCATTAAGCACTAGGTTTGCTTGAGACTTGAATGCAACAGGGTCTAACCAGCTGTGCGGGTCATATTCGAATTCTTCTTCATCCTCGTCTGCTACGATCTCAGATTCCTCATCTCCATGGTCATCATGGTCGTCATGTCCAGCGTGGTTGTCGTGGTCATCATGTCCAGCGTGGTCGTCGTGGTCATCATGTCCAGCGTGGTCATCGTGATCTCCTTCACCCATTAGGATGTGCGCTGTAATGTAGGATGGTAGTGCAAAACCATAGTCTCCTTCATTCTCAACATGAATTGTTAGGAAACCAAGTGTTCCATCATTTGGTGCACCTTCCATCCATAAGTTTCCAGCAGCTTCACAATCAGATTGATTGGTTCCTTCCATATTTTCATGGGATTCTGCATTGTGGCAAATAGGATATTCAACATGGTCGTCATGGCNTNNATCTCCNTGGTCATCATGGTCGCCATGTCCGTGGCCTCCAGCACCTTCTTCAGCCATATGTTCAACATTCGCTCCTGTTGAATCTTTCAGATAATGCTCGTCTGCTTCAAATTCATATGGACTGTGTTGAGCATATGCGACGAAGCCAGAAATTCCAGTAGTATCAATCGTAAATGTCGAAACATCTCCAGTACCGACAGTGAAATTGAAACAAGAACCAGTAGTTACTGGTGTTGCAGTATCTCCATCGTTAATTGTTGTACATGATTCATTTGTAATTAGACTCTCTGCNGNTTCTTCAAATTCATGAATAGACTCATTTGTAGGAGTATCAGTTGGAATGATTACGACTCGCATACTAGGGTCTGCATAATCACCGTTAACTTTCGCCATTGTCCAGGTGTGAGTGTTATCATTTACACTGAAAACACCAGCCCACTCTACAGGTCCACTTCCATGTCCTTCATGGTCGTCATGGCCTTCATCTCCATGGTCATCATGNTCATCGTGGTCGTCATGGCCTTCATCTCCATGGTCATCATGGTCGTCGTGGTCTTCATCTCCATGGTCATCATGATCATCGTGGTCGTCATGACCTTCATCTCCATGGTCATCATGGTCATCACCGTGGTCACCGTGTCCGTGATGATCATGATGAGCGTGTCCTCCAAGCATTGGAAGAGCAGCGACTTCAAANTTAGTGATATCNNTTGAATTGGTCTCAAATTCTACTATGTGTACGCCTTCTTCAAGATGGAAGACAGCGATTACTGTATCTGATGGGCATCCTGCAGGGTTTTCAATTACCTTTTCTGGTTCGGCATGCGCATGCTCGTCGTGAGCCCCATGGTCGTCATGGTCGTCATGTCCAGTGTGGTCATCGTGGTCGTCATGGTCATCTTCTGCGACTGGTATTAGTGAAACATCGGAAGTAGATGGTGCAAAAGCAATGTGTTCTACTTCTTCAATCATTACACTATCAATTCCCATGTTNCTCATATCCCAANTTTCACCNGTTTCGTTCCATACNTAAAGTGTCCAATACCATGAGCCATCGGATGGNGCTTCAAATCCACCAATTCCGGTGACATAATTTCCATATTGAGAGTCAAAGGTACTGGTGTAACTAATACTGTTGGTATCCATNACCATTGTTGTTAGGTTCCATCCAGATGCATTTTCTGGTAGGTCATCATGTTCCATTTCAAAGGTCATAGTAGTATTATCAGGGAATAATATTGCTAGTCCATGGTGCTCTTCATCGTGNTCNTCATGGTCATCGTGATCGTCATGGTCATCATGCTCGTCATGGTCATCGTGATCATGACCTTGAAGATATGCAGCATCAGCACCAGGGAAAGTTAAACTTTGAACACCCTTTTCCAAGTGAATCTCTAGTTGAGATGCTAGGTTCTCATATGCAATGAGGGTATTAGATTCTCTTTCTCCTTCAGCGAGTTGTTCACATAGGTCACTTACCAANAGAGATTGGTAATCAGGAGTAACTTCTCCGGTTGGCATTGTGTGTGTTGCATATGCAGGTGGAGCATCACTTCCCAATGTGGATAGTGTACCCTCAACCCATGGCTCAAGATTCAAGCCGTGGTAGAAAAAGACNTCACTGTTAGCAAGTCTAACAGTATCTTGGATAGAAGGTGTGTAGTCGTGAACAGGAATATTAGATGTACTCATCATTTCAACTGTAGCGGTGGGTCCAACTATAGCAGAAACAAGTTGTGCAACGTGGTATGTAGAAGTCATTATTGTTCCATAATCAGGAATAACTGTAACATTACCAGTTGTATTATTTGTAGTATCGGAAATTATTTCCGAATCATTATCATCAGATGATTCTTCTACGATTGAATCTGCTTCAAGACAACCTGCTAAACCTGAAAAAATCATCAATAAACTTGCTAAAAGGGCCCTATGCCAATTACTCTTCATGGGCTGGCCAATTCTATTAACTATTTAATCAATGTTAATAATTAATTAAANGATAATTATTATTACAACTTTGATAGTNGGAGCACTATGAGCCGAATTATATCTTTGAGTGTAGATTCTGAATTTGCCAATGATTTGGATAATTTAATCGAAAAATCCGGGTATAAAAATAGAAGTAGGTTTCTCCGAGATGCAGCATTATTTTTTGCTGAAATACAACAAAAAGGTGAATTGATGAATATGGCCGATGACCTAACTGTAGAAGGCCATTTGGTAGTTTATTATCAGCATGGAGTCGAACAAAAACTGATGGTAAGTCGTACAGGAAAAATCGAAGTTGCTGCTTATCATCATAGTAGCAGATTAGGACATTCTTGTCATTCGAGTGTAGACGTTGTTCANNTAAAAGGAAGTGCAGAACATGTTCGTAACGAGTACATGCGACTTCAAGATACTCATAATGTTGACAAAGTATCTTTCATTAGTGCTCCAATGCGTGATGAAGATTGTTGTTAATCAATTATCGATTATTAGAATTTCGAGTTCTATTNCTTCTAGAACGGTTATTATTTGAGCGTGACTTTTGATTATTATTTCTTTTAGAGTGATTATTAGATTTATTTGATTTTGTTTTAGAATCACTTTTATTATTCTTATTGGTTTTATTTTTATTTTTATTTCTGTTGTTTGGTTTCCTGCTTGAAGATTTCTTCTGTTTGATTTTACCAGGCTTTTGATCCGGCTTAGGTATAGCGCTTGAGAAATGAAACTCATGACCTATATCTGTATCAATTTCATGCCCGATCAATTGCTGTATTCCGACTAAATAACCAGATTCAGACTCATCACAAAAACCGTACGCAATTCCTGAACGACCTGCTCTAGCGGTTCGTCCAATTCTATGTACGTAGCTCTCGGGTTCATTGGGTAAATCATAATTGAAAACATGAGTTATCCCATCGACATCAATACCACGACTAGCAATATCGGTAGCCACTAAAATTGCAATACTCCCATTCTTGAACCCTGCTAAGGCTTTTGTTCTTGCCCCTTGGCTCTTATTTCCATGTATTGCTGCNGCATTAATTCTACTTTGATCAAGTTGTTTTACCAGCCTATTTGCACCATGCTTAGTTCGTGTGAATACAATTCCACATCTCACTTTTTCTTCTTTGATTAGATTGACCANTAACCTTCGTTTGTCAGCCTTACGGACAAACATAATTTTCTGTTTGATTCTATCTACTGTTATTTCTTTTGGACTGACGTCAATCATAATTGCATTGTGAAGAAAAGAGCCTGCTAAATCAGCAATAGATTTAGGCATAGTTGCGCTGAATAAAAGATTTTGACGTCGCTTAGGAAGCAATTTTAGAACTTTTTTAATATCTCTAATAAATCCCATATCTAGCATTCTATCAGCCTCATCTAATACGAAAAACTCGACTCTTGTTATATCGATATGACCTTGATTGATCAAATCAAGTAATCTTCCAGGCGTTGCAACTAAAACATCTATTCCTTTTTGCAACGCTCTTACTTGTGGATTTTGATTTACTCCACCGAATATGACCTTATGTCTGATGTCTAAGTTTTCCCCATACACAGAAAAGCGTTCACCAATTTGTGCTGCCAACTCTCGGGTTGGAGAGAGAATTAATGCTTTAATATGCCTTTTTCCTTGTGTTTTAGTTCGACTCATAATCTGTAATACAGGTAATGCAAATGCTGCAGTTTTACCAGTACCTGTTTGTGCAACGCCTAATACATCCCTTCCTGCTAGCAGGGGAGGAATAGATTGTTCTTGGACTGGCGTTGGAGTTGTATATCCTTCCGACTCAATTGCTTCTAGAAGTTTTTTGGACAAGCCAAGGGCTTCAAAATTATTCATCTTGATGTTCTCCGATTGGTATTGGAAAAGTAATGATAATTCCCTTCCCTAACATAAGACCGTTCCCCTTCTTACCTTAAACAAGATTGGTGTGTTCAACTATAACCAGTGCCATATTGGTTCAATACTCAATTACGGGGCGATATGGTGTCATCGTTCCTATTTGCTAAACATTAACTAAATCTAAGATTATTTTTTATTTGATGAAAAAAAGGTTTGAACTTTATCGTAAACTTTCTCTTCAATGGAAGATATTTTTTTAATTATTTTATTGTCAGTTGGCTTACTTTCTTTTAGTATTGGGACCATTGAAGACCAAACCCCTTCCCCTTTGAGCCGTGAATATATTGCGGCCGCAATATGAACTATGATCAACATGTAACTGAGATCGGCTATAAATCCATGCAAATCTAAAACAACATCCATTATGGTTTGCTCTTCATCTGGTGTTGCGTTTACAGTATATCCTTGAGTATACAAACCAGCAATCATCAGCCCTGTTAAAGGAAGAAGAATGAAACAAGCATACATCGCTTTGTGGACGGAACGAGCAAAATAGTAATGAACGACATGAACTGGCTCTTTCGCACCTAAGAAAGTCTTGAAACGTCTCATGTAAGAATATCGTGAGATTACTATAATTAGAAAAAGGCTAGCAAAAATAATTTCAAAAATTAGAAGACCTCTATCTTCAAGCTCTTCTAACTCATTTACTTGTTTGAATATACCATATACGTAAAGAACAATAAAAGACCAATGAAATATCTTTGCTGTTCTTGTATGGGATTGCTCCATCTTTTGCCCCATCGGTCAATATGTTATTATCAATCCGTATAATTGCTTACATTTTGCTTTTTGAATTTTTAAAATTAATATAATTTATCTAAAAAAATATTAGTTTACCTTAAATAACTACTTATTTAGGACACAGTGAGGAAGTTGAGATGAGTAAAATGAAGTCGCGAAGAAAAATCCCAGTAACTGTATTAACAGGTTTTCTTGGGTCAGGTAAAACTACATTACTAAATCATATTTTGACAAGTACTGAACATAAAATGAAATTCGCAGTTATTGAGAATGAATTTGGAGATGTAGGTATTGATGAAAATATTTTAGTTGAAAGTTCAGAGGAGACTGTTATAGAAGTCATGAACGGGTGTATATGCTGTACAGTTAGAGGTGATTTGACAGAAGCATTAGAACGATTATACGACCGAATTAGAGATTTCGATGGTGTCTTAATTGAGACAACTGGACTTGCAGACCCAGCTCCAGTCGCTCAGACTTTTTTTATCGATGATAAAGTTAGTGAGCGATATAAATTGGATGGTATCATTACAGTAGTTGATGCAAAGCATGTTATTCCTCACATAGAAGATGAGAAACCCGAAGGAGTTGAAAATGAGGCAGTGGAACAGTTAGCATTTGCTGATAGGATTATGTTGAATAAAATCGACCTCGTTAGTGATGAAGAAATTAAACAAGTTGAAAAGAAAATCAAATCAATAAATGCATTTGCTCCAATTTATCATACAGAAAATAGTATTATCGATCCTAAAAATTTGATAGATATTGGTTCATTCGATTTAGAGAGGACACTAAAGATGGATCCCGAATTTCTTGATACAGAAGCAGAGCATGAGCATGACCAACGTGTAACTTCTATGAGTTCTAAGTTCGTAGGTGCATTAAATGTTAACAAACTAGAGAGATGGATAAGTGACTTGATGCAAAACAAATCTGAAGATTTATTCCGCTACAAGGGCGTTCTTGCGGTCAAGGGGATGGATCAGAAATTTGTATTTCAAGGAGTCCACATGCTATTCTCCGGCTTCTTTAGCAAAGAAGTGGCTCCTTGGAGAAAAGGCGAGAAGCGAGAATGTCGATTTGTATTCATTGGCCGTGATTTAGATCATGACGCACTTGAGGCAGGTTTGATGGAGTGCAAAGCGGAACAACTTCGCTTTAATGTTGGTGATTATGTTTACGCTAATATTGGTCAATTTAGTGAAGGTAAAATCATCAAATGTTGGGATCAAGGCAATCCATATAGAGTAGAAATTCAAAACAAAGAAAAATCTAATGTTTGGGTTCCCATGGATGATGATGAATTTGTCCGAGCCAAAATTTGAAGCTAAATTATTTTGTAGGTGTTTCAACGATGTCAGCCAAGATGTATGTCTGTAACGGTTGCTGTTGTGGCCGCATTGAGAAAGGTAATGACGAGGTTCCAATTGAAGATTTAAGGCTAGCATGGGAAAAGTATGAACTTGAAGATGCAGTAAAACTCACTATTTCTGGTTGTTTAGGACCTTGCAGTATGAAAAATGTCTCATTGATAAAGACTGATTTAGGTCAGACCTGGTTGGGCAATCTTAGTGGAAAAGAGCATTATGAAGCGCTTATTGAATGGGCCCTTAATGTTAAACAGAATGGTATTGGCACCGAATTGCCTGAACTTCTATCCAATCTACAATTCGAACGCGAGCCATTAGTTTAAATTTTATTCAAGGTTTTCTTCAATCTCGATTTAATCGCTCATGCAACTTTAACACCTTCAGGCCATAGTACTAGAATCAAAGTCCTACCACGGGTTTTTGGAGTATGTGTTGTTTCTCTATTCATCCAAACTATTGAGCCAGTAGGATACGTTCCATCTTCATCCCATACTTCTCCTTCGAGGACAAGGTATGCTTCTCCACCTGGGTGCATATGTGGCATGAATGCATCAACAGTAACCGCTGAATCTGCATCATATAGCACAAGTGAGCACTTTTCTTCTCGCTTTAATTTCCCTAAACGAACCCCAGTACCGAAATCTCTCCAAGAAATATTATTCTCTAACCATTCTCTATCAATATTGAAAGTTAACCAATTAGACATATCATGGGTGAAGACCATGACACTCCCACAACTTACTACTTCATATTAATTAGGAACATTTTCACGGTAGGTTTGAAGACTCGCAGGAAGAGCGAGGTTTGAGGGGCATGTCAACTAAAGCAATTGGGTTCCCTGAAATTCCTCCTGCAGGACCTTGGGATTCCTATGTTTTAGTAATAATATGGCTACCTTTAATTTTAAGAATTCTATTTTTGCTGGTTCCATTTCGTAAGGCAATAAAGAAATTAGCACCTCATACTGGTTGGGCATTGAAACAATTGAAGAGTCTTCCAATTCGAGGATTTGGATTACTTGCATTGAATGAAATTTTAGCATTTATGATACCGCCAATTCTTGTTTTATTGGTGCGATTTTGGAGCGATCCAATCGGGTGGCAACAATGGTCTGAAGTTTCTAATATTGGGGGGTCAATTCTTCTTTTGTGTTTATTCATTTGGATTGCAATGGATATGCTAAGAATTGGCAGGGTTAGAAGAATGCTAGTCGCTGTTGAAAAACACGATGTAAATAAACTTAGAAAAGTTGCTGAAACAGGATTATCAGTTAGAAGCTGGTTGAGAAAATTCGGACGAAAGAAAGATGGAAATAAGCCGATTGAGGATGAATCAATAGTGAAAAACACAGGAGGAAAAATTGCAAAATCGAGTTTAAAAATCTGGGGAGCAAGAGCACTATTAGCTCGTCGATTGACTCCAGCAGGTCTTCTTTCAAGTTTAGCCTATGGCGCTGCTGTTGAGGTTGCTAGGGCTGGAGCCGAAAAGGCTTCAGATCTAGTTGATAAAAAGATGCAAGAAGAATTTGATAAGTTAGCAAATATAAACTCAAGAACTCTTCTTTTCTTATTTGCTAGAGATTTATTAATGGGTATTATTCCACTTTTGATACTTTGGCTTTTACCGAAAGTTGTTTAATCATCCATTATATTGATGTTCATTCGACTTCTGCATCGTTTTAGGGGAACTCTTTGTCACTACTCATTTTGATGCGCCACGGCCAATCTATGTGGAATGCTGCTAAACTTTTCACGGGCTGGGTCGATGTTCCTCTAACAAAGAAAGGTATTGATGAAGCAATAAAAGGTGGTCAAGAGATTGCCGATATTCCAATTGATGAAGTCCATGTTTCCACTTTAATCCGTGCTAAAATGACTGCAATGCTTGCTTTATCTCAACATAATAGTGGCAAAACTCCAGTTTTCCAATATCCAATTCCTGAAAATGGTATCCAAAATGTATCAGAAAATGAAGCTAAAATGGTTGAATGGTCACAAATTAATGGCGAAGAGGGAAATATTCTACCAGTACATGTTTCTTGGCAATTGAATGAAAGAATGTATGGCGATCTTCAAGGTTTGAATAAAGACGCAACTCGACAAAAATATGGTGATGAACAAGTCCATATTTGGCGCCGTTCATATGATGTACCACCCCCAAATGGCGAATCTTTAGAATTAACAGCAGAGAGAACCTTGCCATATCTCCAATCAATAATTTTGCCAAAGCTTAATTCAGGTAAAAACATCTTTATCGCAGCCCATGGTAACTCGCTAAGGAGTATTATAATGGAATTAGAAAATCTGTCCAAAGAAGAAGTCCTTTCTCTAGAAGTGCCTACTGGAGTGCCAATTATCTATCAATTAAATGATTCTAAATGGTCCAGAATGTAAAACCTCTAAAAACTCTATTTTTTAACATATAACCTCTAGTTGGTTTCATGCGGATGTTCTTTTCAAACGCATCAAATCCAGTCAAGGTGTTATTATTTGTTGGATTATTGATTTCTCCTTGGCTATTTACTCAAGTTGGAATCGCTATTTTAGCTCCTGATGAAGACATTGAATCTATGCCTAATTGTGAGAGTAATAGTGGTAACTGTGCTCATCTTGGTGGTGGTGAAAATTATCGAATGAATACTTCTTTACCAACTCAAATTGATATTAATTCTTCTCAAGCATGGGATGTCATTTCACAATATATTGATGAAAGTAATAGCAATATCTTGGTAGAATCTGGTAATGGAATAAATTTCTATGTTCATTTTGTTGAGAAAACAAAATTTTGGAAGTTTCCAGATGATGTGATTATTCAAATTAGTGGAAATGAAGAAGGATGTATAATCGAAATGCATTCCGAATCAAGACTTGGATGGGGAGATGTGGGAGTTAACCCAAATAGAATAAATAAAATTCACGAATTACTTGTGAAGTAATTTTATTTTATCCCAGCCATAAGGAAAACCATCTTTATCAATAAGAATAACATTTACTGCTAAGCCACTTTTATGGAATGCTATCAATTGAATTTCATGTATTTTATGGCCACTAGGGGCGACACCGATTATCTGGAGATTATTATTTGAGCCAAACCAACGGCGTTTTGATTTTTTCGACTTAATTGGTTTTGCTTCATCGCCAAGTCTTCTTCTAAATCCTTCTACATCATCAAACCAAGGCAGAGGACCCTCTGGAGAGAACCTTAAACCTAGAATCATGTCTACTCCTTGAGTTTCTTGAGCAGCATCAGCATCAGCCTCACTGGGTATTGCAGGGGCATTTGGATGGGTGTGAAGCCAATGAGTGAACCTACCTGCTCTAGAACCGCGACTTGAGGAAAAAATATCATCGGTCCAGTCCTCAGGTAAATGATGTACNGAAAAAGAATTACCNCTGTTCACNATNTGTGCTTCATTGATNCAATATCCTTGACTTTGAAACAGGCCATCNACATTTTTTTCGCTCATAAATAATTCTTGGACTTCTANATTATGAGGTGAATTAGCATCAATATCCATNCCGATTAAAATCTCATCAGGAAGGGATTTTAGTGCCCACCAAATTAGTTTCTCNAATAATTCTCCACGCAAATGAATTTGTGCNGTATAGGAATTTTTAGCTTCAAAAGAATCTAAGTTATACGAGACCATTAGTTCTTTCAACCACTGTTCGACCATCCCGCTCAACCCATCCAAGTGTTTCCTACTCATCAAAAGTATGTATCTTCTAAATGATTAGTTTGATAGTATTCTAACGCACCCGCCAACTCATGGCGAAGAAGAAAGGTCGGCTCGGGCGAATCTTCGGTGCTATAACAGGCAGCCCATATGAGCGTCTCATAAAACAGGTTGACAAATTAGTTGAGACTAATGAAAGTGACCGAATACTAGCAAAGAATCTGCTCAAATTAGTAAAGATTGCAGGTCAAAACTATGCGGAAGAGAAAATCGACGAGGAAGAGCATGATTTAATCATTGAAGCGATTGAAGACGTAGACCCTCAAAGTCGTACCTTTGGCAAGGTATCAAAAGATGAAGACTCATTTTACATGGGAGACAGTCCAGAAGCTCCTNAACTTAATTTAGGAAAGAGGCAGAATCTTGATCAGTTAATGAAGTCCAAAGGAAATGAATTTACTGGAAGTTATGGAAGAGATGAGTTTCAAGAATTCCGTGATAAAATGACTCAAGACTTTTTGGAAGAATCCGATCAGGCAGTCAGGGATGGCGATCATGCTGCAAATTTGGGAACAGTTAACCGAGTCTTCGTAGATGCAGATGAGGATGTTAGNAACCTCAAGAAGTCGATATCACAAGAAACTGGCATGGAGGATCCTAATGCTGAAGAAGAATTACCAGAAGGATATTCAATCGATGAAGATGGAACAGAATGGTTTGAAGATGAAGATGGCTATTGGTGGTATCGACTTGAAGGTCAAGAAGACTGGGAGCCTCATGAAGAGGATTGAGTTTCTCTAATTGGTTTCTTGAAGAGTACAACAGAGTAATTCCATAGCAGATAAATCGGAATACCGATAAATAAATTAAATTCTATCAATAATGAAACTAACCATATTAGTACATAGAATAATGAAATTGCTAGAGCAAGGACTAGCATGATAATTGGNCCATATTTTATTCTTGGATCAATAAATGAATATACGTAATATCCACCTCCATATATTGCCCACAAGTAAGCAAAGGAAGTGTATATAATTCCGATAATTAGTCCAAAGATTGCTAATTTCCAATTTAGGTTAGGTTGTGATAAGATAACATCGAATGAGATTAAAATTACAGTCCAGTTATGCATAACCATCTCATGTGTTTTGAATAGGTGATTATAATCTCTATCCGAACTAACTTCATCAGGAATTATAACATAAGTTACCACAGTCGCTGTTATCATTGACATTCCAAGCGTCATAGGTAGTAATATCCCAGATGAGAGAAATAAAAATTTAGGTAAACTATAACCAAATAATTCAAACCAACCCAAGATTGAAACTGAAAGGAAATATAGTCCGAATACAATTAACGTCCAGCTACTAAACGGGACCATTCTTTCTAGNCCCATAGTTTTGTGATTTTTAGTAATTCTTTGTTCATGAAACAATGGATTCATATTACCTCCTACCTTATCAAATATCATTAACACAAAGATAGTATAAAATGCTAAAATAGCGCACATAGTTCTAAAAATCANTAAAATTTCTTCCGAAATAAAGTCCGAATTAAGAGATATAACGCGTCCATTCAAAATCCCTACAACATCAAAAAGTTCCACGAAAATAAAACAGAAAATCGATACAAAGATTAGTAGACCATAGGTGTAAAGATGTTGATCTTTTTCCCCATAGTCGAATATATCGGCCATATCTTGTCCAAAATTGTCTAGTTTATATGGTTGTATTTTTTNCCTAGCGGAAATATAATACTTCAAACTTTAACATGAAACCCCTTGGTGTGTAGCACATTACTATAAACGCTAAATTATGACCTTGAATTATGAGAAATCCATTTTTTTTTATGACCGCCAAGAGCGTAGAAAAACCTGGAAAGACTCTAGCAATTGTATTAGTAGCATTATTTGCATTGTCATCAGGTGCAAGTCAACTGGTTTTTGATAACAGTGAAGATGGATTTTTNCCAGACAANGAAACNGTGAGATTNCTTAATGAAATCGAGGATGAATATCAAGCTTCAGTGGATTTCATACGAGTTATTGATGAGGTAGACGAAGGTGAATTATTACTTGAAGAGACTTGGAAACAACTGGCATTGAGCGAAGCAATGCTACTTGATGATTCAAATTTCCTTGAATATCAATATCCTATTTTTGGTTCNCAGCCAAATTTTGGAATGGCTAGTTATGCCATCCAGTGGCAGACTATTCAAGACCCGGTAAGTGCTCAGATTTGGGTTTTAGAAATTCAAAATGCTATCGATTCGTTACATAATTCTACTGAGAGTANTTTTAATTCATCTTTAGATAATTTATCAATAACTGCTGAACAGATTCCAAAGTTAGAGCCTATCAATTCACAAAGATTGTTATCATGGCAACCAAGTCAAACAGANCAGTGGCTATCACGACTGGACTCAGGNGATAATTTAACNGTTGTAATCGAGGAAATAATANACAGAACATATTCCTTATTTGGCTTTAATTCACCAAAAAATAGTTTTGAAAAGGAACTTATGACAGAGAAACTTACTCCTATGATCGGTGATCTGTATGCGCTTAAAGGACAGCAATCAATCGATTATAGGTCGATAATCCTCTCTAATATCCCAGCGGGTGAGCGNGATAATCCTTGGAATATGTCGGGCCCAGTTATCACTTCTCTAGCAGTTAGNTCTGACCCTGTGGTTTATGGGTACAAATCGATTGAATTTGGTAAAGTTGAACAATCTATTAATGATTGGTCTGAATCATTACTTATCGATTTGAAGAATGCCACAGGAGATGAAGAAATTAGAACATTCTCCTATTCTCAGTTCGGTGTAGGCTCTACTGAAACTCTTGGCAAAGAAATTGGAATTTTGACAGGTTCGGCATTTATGCTATTATCTATTATTCTATGGTTTAATTTCCGCAGTGTAAGAGAAACAGCATATGTNATGGTGTTAACAATTTTTGCAATANTAGCAACATATGGTCTTTCAGGTTGGTTACAATATTTTGGAATAAATATGACCTTCAATGCTGCGATGAATTCTATTCCAGTTCTGTTATTAGCGATTGGCGTTGATTATGGTTTACACGTTGTTTTAAGGATTAGAGAAGAATTGAAAGTTGCAGATTCTAAAGATGAGATTTCTAGAGAAACAATTCGAGATTTTTCTATTGAAGCGAGAAAAACTGCCATAAGAAGAGGTACAATTTTCACATCCATCGCTCTATTAATTGCTATATTTACTGATATGGTAGGTTTTCTTTCTTTCAGATTTTCAGCACTTTCATTCTTACAAGTTTTCGGTACTGTGATTGCCATTGGATTNTTTTTCATCTATCTTTTGAGTATTACAGCATTACCCGCCTTAATGACATTAATACCTCCTAAGAAATTAAAATTAGATAAAGCAAGTAAAATTGAGGTAGGACCTATTGCTAGAGGTCTTGGAAATCTTTCAACCCAGCCATTAAAGGTTGGAGTAATCGCTGTTTTACTACTGATGCCGATGTATTTCGGGTTCCAAGAACTTGAGGTTGGATTTGAACAGAGAGACCAGTTTGATCCAAGTATTGAAGTCGTTTCTGATTTCATAATGTTATCTGATGATTTCCAAAGTAGCCGTTCACCGTTATACATTGTTTATGATGGAGAAATTATTTCCAAGGACGGACGTGATTCATGGAATACTACTATGCAGGCAATTACTGCAAGTCCCGACGTTAATGGNGTNCCGAGTGGACTTTGGAATGTTTTAGATGAATCTCGTTTACAAGANGAATATCTCGAGGANTTAATGGNTGGAATCGATAGTGATAATCANAGTAGTTGGGATTCTCTTGAAGAATGGTTNCTAAATAATCAAACTGGAAGAGATTTGACCAGTAGTATTCTGCATTCTAATGGTCAACAGACATTAATTTCTTTCCAAGCNAATACACTTGACTGGCAGGCAACAGTGNATTTAGACGCTAGAATTAATGATTTACTAGAGCAAACAGAGTTGAATTTAACAGGTGAGGGAGAATTAAGATTAAGTGGTCGAAGTTTGATTAATGCTCAAACTACATCTGATGTTGCAGCCTCTTCAATTCAATCAACTGCTATTGTTGCTATAGTTATTTTAGTGATGCTTGTATCCATTCATAGTGTAAGACAAAAGAATATACAACAAGGATTTGCAAGAGGATTTGTATCTTGGATTCCTTTGATGATGGTGGTTGGATGGGTCTATGGAATAATGGGCTTTACTGGATACCAAATTAATCCACAAACAGTCACTATAGGGGCACTTTCTCTAGGATTAGGTGTTGATTATGCAGTTCACTATACAGTTCGGTTAGAAGAAGAGGTTGCACATAATCCATCAGCTGGACAGCAAGTTTGGGTAGAAAATACTTCAGCNACTACCGGACGAGCAATGTATGGTGCAGCCCTAACAACCGCTGGAGGATTTGCAGTGCTTAATCTGTCAGCNCTTTTACCATTGAGATTATTCGGTCAAGCATTTGTGGTAGCCATTACTCTTGCATTACTTTCAAGTCTAATACTTCTACCAGCGTTTTATACGCCGTTTTTGAAGCGTGACTCTAAGAGATATTTAGGAGAGGAAGAATAATGGAAATAACAGAGATTATGTTTTGGATTTCATCGATATGGATTATACCTTTTTGGGGTTTAATGTGGTTTTTACCCAAACACGAAATAACAGCAAAAGCAATGAGCGATATTCGAATTTGTATTCTACCATTATTAATCCCTTATACCATTTTAGTGATACCAAATTTACCTGATATTTTTATCACATTAGGTAGTGAAATGCCAACACCACAGTTGGTAATCGATTTCTTCCAAGATGATGATGTGATAATTATTGGTTGGCTACATTTTCTAGCATTTGATCTACTTGCTGGAAGATATATTTGGAAAAGAATGGTCGAACTTGATAGACCGATTTATGTTTCCACACCAATATTGATTCTTTCAATGATGGTCGCTCCATTTGGTTTCTTGTTAGGATTATTATCAACTTGGGAATCAAAAAGTGATATGTTAGANGAGAATCATTAACCACGACATATTATATGCTCTGTTAATTTAGTAGTGTTATGGATGGAAAAACGTCCTTTTTGGCAGGTCTATTGGTCGCAATTTTAATCAGTGGTGGTTTTTTTACCATACTCATTAATTCTGAAGAAAACGACGATTCAGAAAATGAAAAACCAGATGAAATTAACACAGACTCTCCAGTGGATTTAACTCCAAAAATAATGATTGGTAATTATTCTAAAAACTGGGACGGCGAAAANGTCACTCTAAATGGATTTGTAACCGATGAATCTCCTATCACTTCTAAGGTGAGCGTTGAAATCTTCCATATAAACTTGTTAAAATTATTTGAAGTAGGTGATATTTCGGTCTCATCCGATGGGACTTGGGAAACAGAGGTTCCATATTCTGAACCTGGAAAATGGTATGTCAAGTCATCAGTTACCGATGAATCAGGACAAAGAAGCGAATTATTAGTTACTGAAATAAATATCATNGCTCCTAAAGAAGAGACTGTAAAAATTGCTTTCTTGTGGGATGAACCTTCGGATAATTCATCGATGGGATATTTGAGTGTTATTTTAATTCATCAATTCCCAGATACATGTAGTGTTGAATATAGGCCAAAGTATCAAAGTCCAACACTTGATATTATCGGGGTAAAAAATGATTCTACTGGATATTACTCTATGGAAATGGATACAGATATTGTTAATGGAAATGGGACAATTTTTGCAACTTGTGGATTATTTTCTCCATCTAATTCTATGGTTGAAGTAATATTACCAGTACCACCTAAACCTGCTGGAGATTCTGATTCAGATGGAATATTAGATGATGAAGATTTGTGCGACTCTACACCAAGTGGCGAGCCTGTTTACTCTACAGGATGTTCAGATTCTCAAATAGATGATGATTTAGATGGGATTATGAACAGCGATGATATTTGCCCAGATACTCCTAAAGGAGAATCTGTTAACAACAATGGTTGCTCAAATTCACAAATCGACGATGACTCAGATGGAGTTGTAAATAGTGAAGATTATTGCCCAGGTACACCAATTGGNGAATCAGTAAATCCATCTGGATGTTCTAGTTCTCAAATTGATAGTGATAATGATNGTGTTTCCGATAATCTAGATCAGTGTCCAAATACTCCTCTTGGTGAACAAGTAGATGACGTTGGATGTTCAGACTCTCAGAAAGAAGAGCCAGAGCCGATTACACGACCCAAGATTTTGGCACTTCACGGCGGTGGAGAAACAGCTAATGGGTTAAGAAACCAACAAGGAACCCAAGATTTGATGGATGCTTTACCTGGATTTGACTTTGTATTTGCTAGTACTCCTGAAAATAACAATGTGTGGATTAAAGACCCACCAGGTGGTAAAGGAGAACCTACAACAGACCCTAATTGGGCAGATCTTTCAATATCATACCTTGACCAGATGGTTGAAGATAATGGTCCATTTTATGCAATTTTAGGTTACTCTCAAGGAGCTGCAATGATACCTGTATATCTGGCGAACACTGATAAAACGTTCAATCGTGCTNTGATGTACAATGGATATCTTCCTACGACCCATGAAGGTTTGATAGATACTATAGACGCAGTAGCACCATTTGATATCCCTGCAATGGTATTTTCTGGTGAGAATGATGATGCATTCAAAGGGATGGCACCTGCCTTAGCAAATAAATTCAGTAATTCACTAGATGTTCATAGTAGTACAGCAGACCATCATTTACCTTATCAGAGCGATGCTACATTTGATACAATATTAGATTTCATCTTAGAAGGTTTACAGACATTTGAAAAATCTGATTCATGGTTATGCCAAGATAATCAAGGTCCATGGGTTAAAGATTTGAATGGAGAAGGTAATTCCTACAATTCTAACAGTCGGGGTGCAGGTCAATCTGGCGGAGGTGGAGGCTCTGGACCATGGTTCCAATGTGATGTCTCAGTTACAACCAATTCCAATAACATGCTAGTAAATTCTAATGCAATTCCTAATCATAACTGGTTATCTGCATATGCTGCAAACGCANATGAGCAAGATATGGATTGGACAATCCCACTAAACCCAACTGAAGATACATCTGGAGGCCATAATTCGGCAAATTGTCCAGCAGCTAATGGAGCATATGAGTGTGCACCGGATAGAGGNGCAGTTGCTGTAGCGGTAAATGGAGTGCCTATATTTGGTCCNGAGGAAGGCCCAGGTGGAGATGCTGTGGCACTTGAATTCCTTTATTTTAATGAAGACCGCCAACCAATTGATCTAGGTTATTGTGGAGCCCATAATGGNCCTGGAGGAGTACATTACCACTATGATGCTATGTGTCAATTTTGGGATGACCCTAATGGTGAAACAATAGTAAATTATGATTATACAGACCTCGATTCGACCCAACATTCTTCAATTATTGGATGGGCATTTGATGGTTATCCAATTTATGGAATGTATGGTTGGAATGATAATGGACAAGTAATTCCATTGAAATCCTCTTATGAGGTTGAGCGAACCTCTGATGGAGGAGATCAAGGATACAATGGAATAGATGACTGGAATTATGTGGCTGGATTGGGCGATTTAGACCAATGCAATGGAAGATTTGGAGCAACACCAGAATTTCCTGAAGGGACATACTACTATGTTTCTACACCAATCAGTGGCTCTTCAAAAACAGTCGTTGATACTGATGGTAATACCGTTCCAATGATTGGTTTCCCATATTTCCTACTCTGTTATCATGGAGTTGCCGATATGAGTAATGCTAATTCTGGCGGCGGCGGCGGTGGCGGCGGCGGTGGCGGCGGAGGATTTTCCACTCAAGTTATTTATTCACATATGCCGGAGTTGTTAGATGATAATTCAGATTCTACTAATTTATTAGGAATATTTTGGGATGTAACTTTAATTTGGCTTGTTATAGTATCTTTAACACTTATCAGGACAAAAAAGAGTTGAACCCATGAAGGTGAAATTTTCGCTATTTTGTATTATTTTAATGATGCTAAGTAGTGGTTGTCTTTCGTCTATAGAAAAGGATATTTTTGATGGTAAAGATATTAATTCAAATATTTCGTTCACCGAATTTAATCTAACTGACTCAAATGGAGATTTCTTCAATTCACAAACACTAGATGGACAGATTGTTATTGTAAATTTTTTTTACAGTAATTGTCCTAATCATTGCCCGGTTTTCACCGCTGATTTGAAACAAATTTATGATGAATTTGAGTTAGATATGGGCACTAATATTAGCATTATTTCTATCACAGTAGACCCTTGGAGAGACTCATGGGAATTAATTAATGATTACAAAGATTACTTCAATGTATCATGGCCTCATTTATCTGTTGAATTTCTAAATGATGAGAATCTTTCAGAGATCGAAAAAATATGGACTGATTTTGAAATTGGTATCGTACTTACAGAATCAGAAAAT
This sequence comes from Methanobacteriota archaeon, assembly GCA_002702945.1. The sequence continues at coordinate 8,485 of PADF01000041.1, read as the reverse complement.
AGTACTAGCATTAGNGGACGAGGACACACTGTATACTATTCAATTGACCATACTAATGGAATAGTAATTGTAGATAGTGACGGCTATCAAAGAGTACGTTGGGATGATACTAATTGGGATGTCGACGGAATAAAAAGCGACATAACAAAATTGCTTAAAGAAAAATAAGCAAATCACTATCTAAATCAAAATGGATTCTCAGGTGATTTTTGTTCCCAGACAGATTGTTCTGCAGGTTGCTGCATTGTTGTTTGAGGTTGAACAGGTGTTTGAGCAACTTGTTGATAGACAGGTTGTTGCATTGTTGTTTGCATCATTTGTCCACCTTGGACAACTTGTCCTCCCATTGGCATTCCACCTTGAATAATCACTTTTTGCTCGTTGTTAACTAGTAAGCCGAGAATTAATCCAAAGATCGTGACTACACCGCCACAACATAGCAACATTGTTCCGCCAAGACCTTGTAGGAATCCACCAACTGCTTCACCTAACTCTTCACCGACAACTTCCCAAAGAGGGACTAAGTAAATTTCATGACTAGCATTTATTTCATGAGCTCCATTTGATACCAACCAAGTACTACCCATATCATACCATCCTGATGGATCGTCTTCATATCCCTGAGGTTTACTACCGTCATCAGTACATTCATCTGACTCATACCACTCTTCGCTATCAGAAGTAGTGTTGGTAATTGTTAATTCGAATGAGTCACATCTTACAGTGTCTCTAACCATTACCAGATAATCTCCATCATCTTCAAAGTTAAATGTTCCAGTTTGACCATTCCATACACTCTTTTCCATAACATCCCATTCACCAGCATCGTCGATATTATTACCGCCGACTGCCATCATTATTCCGCCACCTACTGCGATTAGAATGCCGATTGCCATGAAAACTTTACCTACTGGGTGCATAAACTCCCGTCGCTAGTATACCATATAATCCTGTCTAAATGACTGATTATTCAGAAATTGTCTGATGTTCCCACCATGGAGGTACTTCAAACCAAGCCTCATGTGTTGGTGGGCGGTCGATAATTGGCAGACCAATCATGCCACCATTTATGGTTAGTCCACCTGCTGGATTTGTAGAACACGGACTTGACAAATAGTCCTCGCCAGTTTCTGTTAGTTCTATTCTTAGAGAGTGTCCAGCAGGAATTACAATATCTAGAGGATTAAATTCCATTAGCATGGTATACTGACTAAATAGAGCGGTTGGTTTAGCATCATATCCACCATCACGATATCTAATGTCCATCGTGGCATGGCCAAGTCTTAGGTTAGCAGTATCATCATACATTGTAGCAAAAATTTGTCCTCCNTGACANGCTTGGGTTGAAACGTCTAAGTGTAGTGTGGGTAAGCCNGAAACATGAGTTTCTTCTTCAAATATCCCACTGGTTATTGTAACTGAAGAGCCCTGTCCATTTACAGTTCCACTAGCACCATCCCATTCGCTTGAAATATCTTGAAGCAGCCAATTCATGTCCTCAGGAGGCCAAGTCTCTTCAACATGCCATCTGCCGTCATTGGTTTGAATTTGCACCATTGGTTCAGGCTCTTCACCTATGTCTTTGAGGTAGTAGTTGAACCATTGGAACAATTCCACAGCCCAATCCATACGAGTCATATTTGGATAGGCTTCTAGGCCATAGCCAGATTCTAGTTCACCATGTCTGTCAGGCTGGTCGGGGTAGTTGTGAGCCCATTGACCGGCAATTGCTCGAGCATTAATTCCAGCATCGATCATCATTTGATAAGTAGGGAAGGCATGATAGGGATCAACATTCCAATCTTGCAGCCCCCAAACAAGGTATACGCTTCCACGATAATTTTCTAGAACATCAGGAAGGTGTCTTCTTTCATCCCAATAGTCGTTCCATTCCGCTCCGCCAAATTCTGCTCCTGCCCAGGTTGAAAAGGGGTTTAATGGTCCGATTAGGTCGTCTGTACACATCCTCATATCATCAGTCCCAGCATCTGCAGTTGCACCTTCGTAAAGGGCGTCGTACAACATCGCCCTACTTTCAGAAGAACCATTTCGATAGAACATTTCTTGGACACCTATTGATCCAGAAATAGGTACAATAGTTTTGAGATAATCTGAAGGTTGTTGAGCAGCTTCCCAATTTGTTGTTCCAGCATATGATTTGCCCATCAGTCCTACATTGCCATTGGACCATTCTTGTTCACCCAACCAATCAACAACTGCCTGTATTCCTGTTTGTTCTCCAAGTCCCTTGACATCTTGACAGTGAGTTGATTGTCCAGTGCCGAAAGTTGAGGCTTGGGCTAAAGCATATCCATGCGGTACAAACGTATCATATATCCACTTTCCAACCCCGCCGTCAGGAACTGTATTTGGATTAGAATCCTCTCCAACTATGCCTTCTCCACCGAAGTCATAGTAGGGGTGAATTGTCATAATTACAGGAATTTTTGTCCCTGGCTCAACATCGGGTAACCAAAGAGCAACATGCATTACAGCAGGTTCGGGAAAACCAGCGTCTTGTTCACTTGTTGGAAGGTCAACTTCAATGAAATGTTCAGTAAATTCTGTGACATTATAAGTGCCATTTACTGGAAGTTTTGCTCTTAATTCATCCATTGGTAATTCCATAGTATGACGTAGATGAAGAGGAGTTTCCCACCATTCATATTCTTCAAGTTCATTATTCATACCACCAACGATNGCTTCTCCAAAACTAACTGCCAATANTAAAAAGACAACAGAGACGGCAATAGTTGATAATGCAGACAAATTTAATTCTCTTCTAGCACCATTTTCAAGCACAATTTCAGCATCAAGTATCTCGCCTTCTAGAGTCGAATCACCGTCTGCCATGAACATACCAATCATTTCTCCATNATGAGCATGACGCTTTCTTGCACATAATTCTTTGATGTGAAACTATTCAGCGTGTCATGCGAGGGCGATTTCTAACCACGGTTGTCCTAATTTTTCTTCTTTCCACACTGCTACCATCTAGCATTGCACAGCAAGAACAACCGGAATGGAGGTCGATTGGAATAGANCCAGAAACATGGACTGANGGCCCTGTTGAAGAAGACACACCTATGAAAGAAAGTTTTGAGGGTAATGCCATTTTAGTCATTGATGTAACTTANCACAGGTCTCTAACTTCTAATGAATATCAAGGCAATATTACCATTGAATTATTTGAACAGTGGGCTCCAATCACAACTAACAATATCATCGAGCATATTGAAATTGGTTTGTATGATGGTATTTTCTTTCACAGAGTGGTTGACGACTTTGTAATNCAATCCGGCGATCCAGAATGTACGACTGAAGGAGTGTATCCACTTACCTCACCACAATGTAGCAGTGGTGGTACAGGTGAAACAATTCCTCTTGAGCATGATGAAAATTTGTCACATGTCGATGGAGCCATGGGTATGGCGAGAGGCGCAGAACAAGATTCTGCTGATTCACAATGGTACATCACTGATACTGAGCAACACGGATTNGACCCAGAAAATAGAGATGATGGAGGTTATGCNGTTTTTGGNATCGTTAGAGATGGTATGACTTTTGTTCGTGAAATTGCAAGTACTCCAACGGCTACAAATCCTGCTAGTGACCAAGGTGTTCAAAATCCAGGTCCAGATTTATTAGGTCGTCCAATTAGAGAAGTTCATATTAATTCAATTACAATGATTGGAGTTTCTGACCCTTATGGGAATATTAATTCAGGTGATTATGATTCACAAACATATAACACCATTAGCGATTTTGATACTAAATTTTTCATCTCAATCAGTTTCATAGTTGCGATTCTAATTTTTGGTGCATTGGTATATATTACTCATATTGATCCACCTAAAACTCTTGATGACGAATCAGAATTAGTTTTAGATGCCGTATTATTTGAAGAAGGCGAGGATCCTTTTGATAAGCAAACAGATGTTGTAATTTTTGAAGATGATTCAATTGATTAAATTTTATAACAAGTGCTTTCAAGTTTGATAATTTAGCCAAACTATGCGAAAGGTAGCAATTACGCTTGTGTTGTTACTTTTGTTACAAGTTTCAATACCTACAGTTGATGCAAATAGTAATTCACCAAATGTGGAAATTAGTACCCAAAAATATGATTGGTTTTCTAACGAGACAGTATCTGTAAATGTTAAAATTTCTAACGCACCTTTCGGCGTAGATTTATTTGCTAATTGGCAAGTAAAAGATTACAATGATGTAGTCGTTTCTAATGGCACTCAGGTTTTTCAAGCATCGGGAACTTTATCAGAATTCAATATTTATTTAAAGCATTTTTTTAGTGGAGAGAATTTTTACTTTTTTTCAGTTGAGATTATAGATTCTTCAAATTCAGTAATCGGTAATGGCTATTATTCTTTTATGGTATTCCAAAATTCAATCATGCCAGTGAAAAATAATTTACTTGTTTTTGGAGATTCTTTGAGTGATATGGGTAATGCCAAAAATTCGGTTTTAAATGTTCCAGATGTACCACCATACTGGCAAGGTAGATTCTCTAATGGGCAGGTTTGGATCGAGTATGTGTCTCAATCATACGGCTTGACAACTACAATTGGTTCAGGGACTCAATCTGGCGATAATCGTGCTTTTGGTGGTTCGCAAACCGGAGCAGGATTTTCATATCTATTACTTCCTAATGTAGGGACACAAATTTCTAACTATCTTGCTAATGTNCAGTCTTCAATACCTGCAAATAACGTAGTTAGTCTGTGGGCAGGTGGAAATGATTTTCTTTATGGAACTGCTAATTCTAACACCATTGTAGCAAACATGGAATCACACATTAGGCAATTAGCAGGTGCAGGAGCAACCGAATTTATTATTCCTAATTTACCACCGCTTGAAAAGACTCCAGAAATACTTAGTCGAAGTCAAAATCAACAAAATACCATCGCTGCTGAAGTGGTCTCATATAATCAAAAATTATTATCACTTATCAATAATATTTCAATTGAATTAAATCTAGTTATACATTTCATTGATGCTTGGTCTTTATTCAATGATATTGTAGATAATAGTCTTGCATTAGGCATTACGAATACTCAGGAGTCTGCATGCTCGGACTCAGGAACTTTACTTCCCTTACCGATATGCGACAGCTCCTCGACTCTAGTATCAAATCCTGACCAGTATCTTTTCTTTGACAAAGCCCATCCAACTAGAGTTATGCACAAATTTATTTCATATTTTGCCATTCAATCTATTGGATACGCAGAAACCGACGGCGATGGAGTTGTAGATAATTATGATTTATGCCCATGGACTGAAGAGGGCAGAGCAGTAGATTTAGCGGGCTGCTCATGGGAACAATTGGATGACGATCAAGATGGGGTAGTGAATGGAAATGATTTGTGTCCATCCACTTTAATTAATTCAATTGTTGATAATAATGGGTGTTCGGCTGAACAGAGAGATAGTGACGGGGATGGCCTAAATGATGCTATTGATCCATGTCCATTTAGTGAATTATTGAATGACCATGATTCTGATGGGTGCACAGATGATGTTGACCTTGATGATGATAATGATTCAGTACTTGACGTTGAAGATAATTGCCCTAAAGGTTTGATTGGTAACCATACTCTTGACTATGACTCAGATGGATGCAGAGACTCTGAAGACACAGATATGGATGGTGATCAATTGCCAAATATCGATGAAAGTGATATTGGAAGCGACCCTCTAGATGAAGATACAGANGATGATGGATTTATTGANGGAGTTGATAAATTCCCGTTAGATCCACTCGAATGGTATGATAGTGATGNNGATGGGTGTGGTGATAATTCGGATGATTTCCCTTCAGATCCCACAGAGTGTCTTGATTCAGATAATGATGGATATGGGGATAATTTAGATGCATTTCCAAATGATTTTACTGAATGGCTAGATAGTGATAGCGATGGATTTGGAGATAATCGAGATGCCTGTCCTCAGGTAAAAGGATATTCATATTCTCCTTTAGGTTGTCCAGATCGTGATGGAGATGGCTATTCTGACGAAACAGACCTATTTCCAAATGACCCTAATGATTGGTCTGACTATGATGGCGATGGAGTTGGCGACAATGCGGATTTATTCCCATTGGATTCTTCAGATTGGGCAGATTTAGATAATGATACATATGGAGATAATCGAGATTCTTTCCCTAGTGACCCATCTGAATGGAATGATACAGATGGAGATACTGTAGGCGATAACTCTGACGTATTCCCAAATGATCCAACCGAATGGTTAGACTCTGACCAAGATGGGTGTGGCGATAATATCGATGTATGGCCATTAGATCCAACAGAATGTTCTGATAGAGATGTTGATGGAATTGGAGATAATTTAGATGCTTTCCCAGATGATCGTTCNGAATGGAATGATTCTGATGGAGATGGTTTAGGNGATAATGCCGATTTATTCCCTAATGATTCTAAAGCAAAGTATGATGATGACGGGGATGGAATCGCCAATTACTATGATACATTTCCAGATAATGAAAATATGGATTCATGGTTTGATGTATTCCTGAGAATAATTTTGTTTTNAGGAATTATTTCAATTGTAATTTTTGTTATCAAAAACAAAACTAATCGTGAANAANTTCAGAAATGGCAATTATATGACGACGAGACAATGCTAAGTAAAATGGATGANGAAAACNCTAATTCTAAACCTTCAGGTCCTCCTCCTCCAGGTTCTTTTGGCTNAAATTATTTTATTTCAACATCTAGAACCACGTGTCTAATATAGGGTGCATACCATTTTACTTTCTCTAGATTTGAAATTGTAAATTTCCAATTTTTATTTATCTGCTTTGACATTTTTTCCAACTTAGAAATTGTTTCTTTGCTCCACAACTTTATTTTTTCTTCAGGGACATTCATGTGAATATGAAGCCACCCACCATCTTTTTTTAGACATTTTAGAGCTTCAAACCAAATACTTTCAGATGAAGGCAGAAGTCCTAAATGACACCTATCTGCTATACCTTCGAGTTTAGGTAAACTTAGTTTATTATCTCCTTCATGAATAGTGATTCTATCTTCAACACAATTCTTTTTTGCACCCCATGTCAGTGCTTTAATTGAGTTAGGATTAATCTCACAAGCATGAACATGTTTTGCTTTACTTCTAACCAGTATCGGTAATGAATAATAACCAATACCAGCAAAGGCATCAACAATTACCTCACCTTCCATGTTGATATTTCCTATACGGTGTCTTTCAGTTACATTTCCAGATGAATACATAACTTTTGTAGCATCAAAGCCAAAGTGTACCCCATGGTCAATCAATTCGACCCAACCTTCATTTCCGAGCAATAACTCAACTTGAGAGGATCTAATCATATCATTTGAAATTGGTTGTTGCCGTCCTAGTTTTTCAACTTTTAATGATTGACAAATTAATTTCCATAAATTTTCCATCTGTTCTTTATCGCATTTTGAGAATAATGCTTGCCATTCGTCATCGATAAAAGAAGTTGAAGGTAGTAACACAAGGTCACCTAGTAATTCCCATTTTTTGGGAATTTTATCTAGTAAACCATTTGACTGAAAATTATTTTCTTGTAACCAAGATTTTATTTTTTCTTTGACCAAATCTGCGGGGGACAAGCCTAATTTATTTATTTCTAGGATTTTTTCAATTATTTCTAAATCGCTAGAAAATTCGGGAAATAATACGGTCAATTCTTGATGTAAGTTTTGATAATTATTTTTGATTGGTAGCGCTAAACTATTTGAAATTCGTTTTGGTCTGAACATATTTTGGTATATTTTTTTATCAATCAATACCGTTTTTACTTCATCTGATTTATCTAATGGAACTAATATCACCATAGTTTTACCATTAGTGACATCAATATCGCTCATATAACGCTCACGAGGGTAATTGCTTTGAATGTCTCTCTCGTAGGGTAGCCATGACGGTGAACAAAGTCACAAGTCAAAAAAGTTCGAAAATGATGATTTTACTTATACAATCTGTACTCTTACTACAGATTTTCGCACCATTTGCTAGTGCGAGTGGAATGACTAGTTGTTCCAACTCAGGTGGTGCTTGTGATGACTATAACTCTGCTCATGATGAAACACCAGATCAACAAGATTGGGTTAATGGAACATATGATTTTAAGTTACAGGACACATCAAACATCCGTCTTGATTTAACTTGGGCAATTCATGAATTCGATAGATCCGCATTAGGTCTAACAAGTCCATCAATCGATGCAGCATTAGCCGCCGATGGGTTAGATTCTGATGATGGGGCACCTGCTGATCTGATTAGAAATTACTTCGATCAGCAATTGCCTGGAATGTCAACTAATGTAAGCAATAAACTGATTTTAGAAGTTAGTAGTGCTCTAGAGAGTTCTCTGGAATCTGGATTTGGAGATACAACTATTCTTTCAACTGACTATGTGGGTTCAATAACCAATGATGGGATAACAATTCCTTGTTCT
>PADF01000072.1 GCA_002702945.1 Methanobacteriota archaeon | reverse complement strand
GTTTTAGAGAAAATCAAACTACAATTGGTGATATTGGAATAAATCACCGCAAGGTAATCAGAGTGAATTCTTCAATCGATGATGGGGATCATCCAGGACATGAGGATTTTAGACATGGGACTCATTTAGCTGGGGCATTGATATGTGATTTATTTAGTGGAATAGAAGGTAGAGGTATTGCACATAGTTCACAATTAATTTTCCAAGATGTTGTAAATGAATCTGGTTGGAGTGAGCCGGAAATGGATTGGTTACTTGCCGAGGATTTAGCGTATGGTGCAGTTATTCATTCATACAGTTGGGGAGATGTTACTGAAGCATATACTTCTCGTAGTTTTCTTCTTGATGCATGGCATCGTGAAATTCCATGGTCTCTGGCATTTATTGCTCCTGGAAATAATCCAAACAAATTGTACGAGCCAGCTAATGCGAGAAACATAGTTTCAGTCGGGGGTACCTTGAAAGACAATGGAACTGATCTCTTTACTGGTTCTTCTTATGGACCAACAGAAGAAGGGTTACGTGGCAATTTCATTGTTACACCTGCTGTTGGAATTGTATCTGCTGCTGCTGATGGTAATTTATCTTCATTCAATAATGACATGAGAAGTAGTACAGGAACGAGTAGTTCAACAGCATTAGGGGCAGGCGTAACTGCAATAATTCAACAGATGGTTCAAGAAGGTTATTTCATTCAAAATGGGAATTTTACTCCCTCAGGATCACAATTGAGGGTGTTATTGGCTATGTCTGCACAATCACTAGAGGGGGGTGAACAGGGGGGAGAATATGTCGGTGCTGCTCCAAATACAATGCAGGGGTGGGGTAGACCAAGTCTCGACAATATAGCTCAAGAGGATGTTTGGATTCATGATTCATATCAAATGAATGAAAGTCAAAGGTTGGAAATGATAGTAGATTGGTTAGACAACAATGGATCCAAACCATTCGAGTCAATAGAGAAGAAAATGTGGAATGGGAGTGGTGCACAAGGTCCGTTTCTCAAAAATGGTGAAAGTGTAGAGTGGAATTTAACATTAAAGAATAATACTGATTTTAGGGCGTTCCTTTCATTCGATCAGCGACCTTTTGGTCAGTCTTCAGATGATTTGAATCTCGTTGTAACTTTGCCAAATGGAACACAATTTGAAACAAATGATAGTCTTGAAGGAACAGAGGGATTGAAAATTGATATTGATGAATTGGGAGGTGTTGAATGGGTCTCTGTTGAAGTTATTGCAAGAAATGTAGGTATTGGAAATTACACTGATTTGCTTGGAAATGATGGAGATAAAGTTGGTTTTGCACTAGCCATAAGTGGTGTAGAGGGGATTAAAATCGACCTCCCTCTTGATAATGATGAATTATGTTGTCAAAACACAATAGAAGACAAAGATAGTTTACTTGACCCTAATGTTACCAATGATCCTGCCCCTGTATTTGAAAAGGGAGAATGGGGAGGAGATAAAGGTGAGATATATGATAAGACAAATGATGAGGGAAAGGCTTGGTATTTGGATAGTAAGTTGTTTTGGAACTATGGTGTTGTTTGCTTAGTCTTAATTTTGATTTTAGTTATGGGAGTGGCTGTTACTTCGTATTCATTGGATAAAAAGAAAAAGAAAAAAGAAATCGATGAGCAGATGTCAATTTCTAAGGAAAAATTAGAAAAATAGTTTATATTTTTCTAATATTCAGTGAGTGGAACATTCATACCCATTGACTGATTGCGTTTCAAATGTTAAACCGGAGATGATTCAAATGAGCGAAAGACTGTACATCGGAATAGACCTAGGAACATACCAATCGACTGTAATGTCTTCAGAAGGCGTACAAACAACAATTGAGACTGTTGTTGGGCGCCCAAAGGACCCTGTAGCACGCAATTTCTTAGGTAGAGATGTTGTGTTTGGTGCAGAAGCTATCAAGCATCGGCTTGCTTGTAATCTATTCCGCCCATTAGAACATGGTGTTGCACAGGATGATGAAGATAATCTCAGTGCTGCTAAGGCTTTTGTAACTCATTTAATTGAGAATTGTGATCCTGAAGAATTCGATGAAGTTCTAGGAGTAATTTGTAGCCCATCTCACATTAGTTTCACAGATAAGACAAACTTGGTCTCTATTCTAAGAGGGCTTGTGAATGGAATTATGGTTGTCTCCGAACCGTTTGCTGTTGCATTTGGACTGGATCAGATTGCGGGAAGTATTGTTGTAGATATTGGTGCAGGTACAACTGATATTGCTCGTATTTACGGAACATTTCCTACAGATGATGATCAATTGACCATCGAAGAAGCGGGCGATTGGCTCGACCATCGATTGATGGAACTTATTCAGAAGAAATATGCGGGTGCACAATTGACTCAATCAATGGTACGAAGATGGAAAGAAGAAGGATCTCATGTTGGTGATTCTGGAAATGAGTTCATGGTAGACTTGTCTGTTGAAGGTAAGAAACAACATGTCGATATTGGAGACTTAATTCGTATTGCTTGTAATGATTTAGTTCCTCATTTAGTTGAAGGATTGAAGAAGATTGTTGCGGGTGCTGATCCTGAATACCAGGCTGCTCTAAGAAATAATATTATTCTCGCTGGCGGTGGATCTTTAATTGAAGGATTAGCGGATCGTGTTGCACAACAATTAGCAGATATTGGTGATGTAACAGTATGGTGCGCAGAAGATCCTGTGGTTAGAGTTGCAGATGGTGCACTAAAACTAGCATCAGCAATGCCAGATGATATGTACACAGCAATCGAATGATGGCTTTTCCCTTAGATGTTCAAATTAGGCCTCAAAGGGGCCAACATACACCGAAGGTTCAAGAGTGCGGTTTCAACGATGGTAGTTGTTGACATGACTACCCAAGATGCCCCTATGCCTGGTGGAGCCGATAGAGAAGCATTGGCTAGTATGTTGAATAGCTATGCTTCAGACCAATTAATCCAAGAAGTTTTGAGTGCTTGGGAAGACCTTTCAATCATCAATGAAGAGGTTGCGGGGCTACGTCAACAAAACCGTGTTTTAGAATTAGACTTGAAAGAAAGAGAAGATATTGGTTCGCCAGATCGTGCTCGATTAATTCGTCTTGAAGAAGACTTGAGAGATAGGGAGGCTCAAATTATTCATCTTGAAAGATTAGTAGATGATGGCCGTGCTGAGATTGAAGAAATCTCTGTTAGTAGTGGTGCTATGAAAGTTGATTCACTTGAAAGAGATAATTCCACAATGTCTGCTGAATTAGAGGAAAAAACTTCACTTTTGGTAGAAATGGAAGCAAAAGTTGCCACATTAGTTGATGCATTAGAAAAGGCAGCAGAAGCGGGATTGACGTCTGTAACTGCTGAAGAAGTTCGAACTTTAAATCAAGAATTAGAAGGTGCACATAAGGAGCTCGAGACTGAGAAGATTGAGAAGGACTCTGTAATGGAGGAGAGAGACCGGTTAAGAGATCTTGTCGAGCAAGTAAGAAATCATCTAGAGATTAGAGACGATCGTATTCGTGAATTAGAAGAGCAGTTGCAGCGAGTGATGTCTGGTCCTCGTAGTGTATCTGCCGAACATGAATATCTCACTGAGCAAATTGAAGAATTAAAGAGGCGTTTAGTGGATAGAAATAGAGAATATGAAGCTCTTAGAAGAAGAGAAAGAAGATTGCATAGAGAAGTATTTGATAGAGATGAACGGATTGCTCAACTTCAATTAACTATGCAAGACATTGAGGCTGGTCTTTCAGATCGTACAGCAGAATTGAAGGCTTTAGAAGAAAGTCATGACCGGTTGGTCGGAGAAATGGGTGCTTTGAGACGTTCAGAAAGTACTAGAGAAGTGGTGAACAAAGCATTCAGAGATTCGTTGAATGTGGTTCGGGCTCATGAGCAAGTACAAGCAAGAAGAGAAGCCGCCGGATTACCTACTGGCTTAGAGCCGATTGAGGGTCCTGATGGAGATGTTCCTTCACCTGGTGGAAGTGCTCCACCCGCTCTCAGAGATATTGATGAATGATAAGGTAAGAGAATGGAAGAGATTGTTCTCAATTCATGTTGTATTATTTTCTTTGTAATTGCCTTCTTTATTGCTGTATCAAAAGGTTGGTATAAAGAAGCATTAAGGATTCTTCTTGGTTGACTTATGTTCGGGAACAATTTGAAAAATAATTGTGATTTAACATAAATATGGAAGAAGGGCCAAAACCAATAATTTTGACCGAAAATCCAAAAATTCCAATACAAATAGAGGAAAAAACAAGCGGAGATCCTGGAAAAGACTCGATTGTAATTGGTTTTGTGTTAATTATCTGTTCAATCATCATGTTTTCTACATTNGATGAGTTTTGTTGTTTGATGGGGTTGTTGGCTTTAGTGGGTGGTTTCGCTTTCTTAGGCTCTGGATTTCAGAAAACTCGTAATTGGAGAAAAGAAAACGATAATAAAAAATGGACTATTGGTGAAATTTTAGTGTTCATACTATTGTCTGTATTCTTGATTCCACTTCTGATACTGATTCTAGAAGAGATGTTATGGTATTGATTAGGAATTTAAGAACTTATTTTCTCTTTTTCTGGTGATTAAAATGACGATTCTATTGATAGTCGATTTATTGGCTGAGCGAGAGGCATTTGGAAAGAAAGGAGTTGAAGAAATTGTCANACATTTTCCTAATCATGAAATTTTGTTATGGGCACCACATGTAGAAAATCCGATTGATTATTCATTTGGTACTAGAATTGATGAGCCAAATGAGTATGACGTAGTGGTAATTACAGGTAGTAGAAAAAATGTCTCAATGTGGGAACCATGGATGGATAAGGTTGCTAAATTGATCAGGGAATGTGAGGCCCCATTATATGGGATTTGTTTTGGACATCAAATTATTTGCAAAGTATTGGGTGGAGATGTTGTTCGAGCTGTAGAAAAAACAGAAAGTATACTATCTGTAAATTACAATGATGGAAGGGTTGTAAATCAATTATTTACACACCAAGATCATGTCAGTGATGCAGGAGAGATGGAAGTGATTGCTACTTCAGAACATTGTGATATTGTTGCTTGTGTACACCCAACAAGGGAAATCAAAACAGTACAATTTCATCCAGAAGCTGTATTGTCTGTTCTCAAATATTCAGTAGAATGTGGAGATATGAATAAAGAAGAAAGAGATTGTTTTGGTGATGGGATTCAGGATTTAGATTTTAGTGCGTCGTTTTTTGGAGATATATGATGGATTTGCAAATTGCTGCTGCCTGGGCTGAGGTTTTGGGTCTAGTGACAATTCTCGGTGCTGCAATATATTCTTGGTACCAAATTCGAGAATTGAGGCGTTCAAGAGATAGTACAACTGCGATGAGTCTAGCAGCTAATTTTCAAAGTGAAGATTTTGTTATAGGACTTACATCGCTCATAAACATGAAGTTTGATCAGAGTAAATTTGAGTATGGAGATGATGAAAAAAATTACATGCTTTTACGAGAACATTTTGGAGATGATTGGCCAAAGGTGATGACATTACTAACNACATGGGAAAGTGTTGGNGTGCTCATTCATCGCGGTGATATGGATTTTCATGTTTTCTACGACCTTTTCTCTGGTGTTTTACTCAAAAGTTACGAAGCGTTCGCATTCTATTTANATCCTATTCGAGATGATCCTACTAACAAGGATTTAGAATGGTTGATTTGGTTGGTCGATCGTGTTATTGAATACGAAAGTTCAGGGTCTGGGACTCAAGCTGCATGGTTTGAATTCAAAGATTGGGTGCCTCCTTTACGTAAATAGGGGAAATAAATGTTAACACAACAACAATCTGATTGGTTGAATGTAGGTATGGAACATTTCAATGAAGGACGTTTTTGGCATGCACATGAAGATTGGGAAGCTTTGTGGATATCTCTGAAAGGAAATGCAAAGCAAGAATTGATTGATGGCGTACAAGGAATTATTCAGATTGCAGCGATGTTATTGAATCATCAAAGAAAAAAGGCGAGAGGAGTTGTCAGTCTTTGGATCAAATCAAGTGCAAAACTGACCCCTGTAATTGACGGTCTTTTTGGGATCGATATTTCCAGATTGTATGTTGATTCAGAGCCATTTCACTTAGATGTTGAAATGTTTTTATTAGATGCTACTACTGTAAAAATTAGATATAGTCATTCGAAAATGATCAGTTAATTTCGCATCGTTTGAATATAATTGCGCATTACCTTCTCGAGTTCGGCGGCATCATCAAATTCCTCAGTAAGATTTCCTGTAACAATCCAATCTGCTCCTGCTCGTACAGATTGTTGTGCCAATTTTCCACTATGCATGCCCCCACCAACAACAATCATAGCATTGGGTGCTATTTTCTTTGCAGCTGTGATCATATTTGGAGGGACTGGAGATGATGCACCACTACCTGCTTCGAGATAGATAAGAGGGAAACCAAAACATTCTGCTGCAGCAACATAGGCTACACATCTATCTTCTTGATCTGGTAATATTAGATCTGCCTCTCCAACTTCTCCAACTTTACCCCCAGGTGCAAATACAATATATCCCATCGGAATAGGTTCGATTTTCATTTTCTGAACTATCATTCCTCCTAATACCTGTTCACCCATTACGAATTGAAGATTCCTGCTATTCATAAGAGTCATGAATGTAATACCATCAGCAGCGGGTGAAAGTGCTCTTGCACCGGCTGGAAATAATAAAACTGGAATGTTCCAATCTTCTTCAGATGCTTCAGAGTCTTGAGTAGCATTCCATTTACATAATTCTAATGATTCTTGTATTGCAACTACTGTATCATGAACAGGGGTGCCATCAATAGCGGTTGAACCCCCGACAAAAATACAACGAGTGCCTGCTAAAACACAAGCAATAGATCTCTTGGCTGCCATTTCAGGTGTCTGATCATCTGGATCTATTACCAATATATGGCCTGGGTGTGGTGACGATCTAAGATGATCTAAAACAGATATGTTGTCATTAAGCACCATGTGACTCCCAAGGAAAAGAAGCATATGGAGATAATGGGTTAATTGAGACTTAAACTAGTGTCTAGGTAATTTTTAGCAATTTCCAAATTCATATCAATCGTATTTGGAGAATGAGTAGTTCCTTTGCCAATTTTATTTTCAAAGACATTTGGAATTGTAATTGGTATGATGGACCACGATTCAAATGATGCATCATATCTTCTTGAAAAAATAGATATTTCAGGTGGGGGGGGGTCTGAATGAATATAACAATACCATCTATGAGAATTGGCTTCTGGTATACTGATATTGTGTAAAAAATTGAATGAAATTTGTCCTTCCAATGATGTAGATCCTCTTATTTCTCCAGTGTTAGAAGATGTTTGGTTGAATGTAGCACGAGTAGAAATCTTAGCCCCATGATTAGCTAAAACAATAGCTAAATGCTTCTCGAGCCATTCTGAACGTAGTGATGATGATGATATATTCAACGAACTAGGTAACGGTTCTAATTGTAATTGATTAAGAATTTCTGGAGATGAAAACAAACCACATGAATTGCTCGGCATCCCAATTTCTGCAGAAGGATGTAACAAAAGAATCGAATCGTTAGTAGAAATTTGAATTAATCTAGCAGATATCAAAGAAATAATATCTGATGTAGGGAATACATGATCAAAATTCATGGATTCACCATTTCAATGATTGATAATGCATGTACTGGACAAAGGGGGATGCAATGTTCACAATGAGTGCACTCTAATTCTTCTACAACAGCTAGTTTGTCATCAAGAAAAAGAGCGTTTACAGGGCACAAAGCAATACATGCAGCACAACCAAAACAACGTTCTTCATCGACTTGGAAGATATGGTTCTCTATCCTCCCCATGATTGTTCGAAAGAATGATGTGGAATCAAGTTGATGGTGAAAATCCCCTGTCCCCCTGATTTCCAATGGAGATGATATTTTACGAAGTCAGTAAAAATCAGTACTAATTATTACTGTAAAAATCAACATACAATCTAACTATAACAACTGAGATTTATTATTATTGAGTTTGTAATTTTGTATATTCAAACAGATTCAATCGGTAATTTTCATTTCCACTGGAATCAAAGGGGTTCCTATACAAATGATAACTTCTTTCAAGTACTCTCAATTAATATCTTAATTTGATGGTATTCTATACTCCTGGACGCACAACATCATATTCATCAGAAGAAGTAGAAAATGGGATTCGATTTCATTTTCTTGGTGGTGCACAAGAAGTTGGAAACGTAGCTTGCGTTATCGAAGATAATACTAAAACTCGTATTCTAATCGATTATGGATTATCTCCAGGAGATCCACCTTCATATCCACAAGAAAGCCCCCCGATAGATGCGGCTATCATCACCCATGCACATTTAGATCATATTGGAATGGTTCCATGGATTACTGCAAGTCATAATTGTCCATTACATGCTACACATCTTACTGCTGCTTTAGCAGATATGATGTGGCAAGATACGTATAAAATTTCTAAGATAGAAGGCTATCCTTTGCCTTGGGATAGAAGAGATATTGAAGATTCTGATATGGCTTGGGAAACACATTCTTTTGGAGTACAACAGAGTATTGGAAGTTGGAAATGGAAATTATTGCAGGCTGGACATGTTCCAGGAGCTGCAATGGTTCACATCGAGACCCCCACAAAGAGCATATTATGGTCAGGAGATATAGATACTAGAGATACACCAAATGTCACGGGAGCCAAACCTATAGAAACGGATATTCTTGTTTTAGAAGGTACATATGGGGGAAGAGAACATCCTGATCGTTTAGAGGAGGAATTGAGATTTGTTAACAAAGTAAAGGAAGTGGTTAGTCGAGGCGGACTAACTATTGTTCCTGCTTTTGCATCAGGACGCGGTCAGGATATTCTTCGACTTCTTCACAAACATGCTCCACATCTCAATGTCCATTATGATGGAATGGGTAAACGAGTAACTCGTCATTGGATGAACCACCCAGAATTTGTACATAATTCACATGAATGGGAAAAAATATGGTCGTGGGTTCGCAAAGTTGGAAGTAAATCAGATCGTAAGAAGGCATTGTCTGCAGATGTTATTGTAACAACCAGTGGAATGCTCAAAGGTGGGCCTGTTTTGTGGTATCTGAATCGAGTACGCGACGATCCTAATTCTGCAGTCTTAATCACAGGNTATCAGGCTGAAGATACTGGAGGTAAGATGCTTCTTGAAACAGGAAAAATTCCAATCTATGGAGATATTGTTGAAATCCATTGTGAGGTTGACAAATTCCAACTTTCAAATCATGCTGGGCATACAGCTCTTGTCGATTTTGCTAAACAAACCAAAGCAAAGGACGTAATATTATTCCATTTACCTAAAGAATCGATTAATCCACTGAAAAAGGCGATAGCGAAAAATGGACAAAATGTTCACGTCCCAGAAAATGGACAATCATTCATTATTGAATGAATTACCATATCTAATTTAACGAAGTCATTGAATACATAACCCCCTCTTCAAAGGTACATGGCTGCAGATAAGGGCACCAGGAAAACTCGCGGAAAGGGTGGTCGAAAAAGAAGAAAGATCAAACTCTCTCTTCGTTCACGTTCTTTGAAGAAAGAACAAACTCATATGGATTCTATTGGTTGGTCAAAAATCCAAGAAGATCGCACTCAAGATACTGGGCCTAAAGAACCTGAAGTGATTCAACATCAATGTACTTTTTGTGGTGCAATGATGCGAATACCAAAACCCAAACGAGCAAAATATCAAGTTGAATGTGCACATCCTGATTGTGATCATATTGATTCTATTGAATAATATTACAACAAACATCCCTGACATTGTTCATGTGTAACATACGTATCACATTACACATGGAATTGACAATGGGAGCAGCATATCTAGGGATGTTTTTTGTTCTTGCAGCCTTTGCATTAGAGACACGCGCAATTATTTCAAGCAGATCTCTAATTTATCTAATATCAATGGGAATTGGTGAATTACTCCTGACAATAAGAGCAACAGTTACTGGAGAATGGCCATTTGCTGTTTTAGGAGCTATTTGGGCAGCATTTGCGTTCTATTCGATTATTCGACCAGTTAGTATTGAAAATTAGTCCATTAATCACTACTATTCACCATAATTTTTCCATTCTGATCCATCCCACCATTGTATTGAACCATCACTCATACTTCTCCATGTGTAACCTTGTTCATCAGTCCACTGTTGAGTTACCTTTGTCGATATAACTACATTATTTTCTGAGGCAATTTTACTATCTTTACTAGTGAAACTAACTTCAATTTCTTCAATTCTTTCGTCATTAATTCCGTATGCTGTAGCTAAAGTTTTTAATAAAATTCTCTCATTTGCAGTAATTTCTCCATCACTAATTGATTCTCTGTATAATTTCATATATTCTTCTTCTTGCTCACTAAATTCAGAAGGAATAAGACGATGAGACATTCCATCAAGAATTCCAATTACTGGCTTTCTGGCTACAAATAGACCAACACCCAATACGACACCCCCCAACAATCCAAATCCAAGTAAATTTTCCATTATTTCACTTGCAGCAATAAAAGCAATAGCCCCCACACCAGTAAAAATTGTGTTGGTAAATGTTTTTCTTAATCTATCATCTATACCGAGAACAGTATCTTTTGTTGAGGCATATACAAACATCATAGCTTCAAAACCAACAGCAATAATGGGAAGACCTAAATTAAGAGTCCAAATGAAATATTTTACATTCGCCATAATGGAACGGTCAATATATCTCCATTCTAAAACAGCTAAGAATCCAGCAGGACCTCCATTAAGCAAAGGCATGATTATCACGATTGTTGAGAAGAAAATTGTATTTGCAATAACCTTGCCCAAGAACCCAGTGTAAAATGGCTTAGGAATTACAGATTCACCATTAATTTCACCTTGTTTGAGTGTAATCCTAATGAAAATAAGAGCAATAATAGATATCGGTGTTCCGATAAGTGTAAGGAACCAAAGTGCCAATCGTTGATCACTAACAAGACTATCAAATACAGCGGGACAATCTCCAATTGAACTTCGAATATTTTCAGCCTCGACAGTAACTTGACCATACCAAACATGCAAAACAGGTTCAGCACCAACCGCTGAACAGCTAAGCCATGACGCATTTTCTAAAACAAAGGGAGGAGTATCTTTGATTAAAATCCAAGTTAGTATTCCGATTATAGGAGCAATCCACCATGCAAATTTTTGGACTTTTTCATTAAACATAAATTTCAAAGCGTTTATTCTAAAATATACTGGGAATAATAAGTAAAGAATTACTGCAGTGATGTTTGCTATCATAAAAACGTCAATTTTTAGAATCCATATGACATCCCATATATGTTGTAACTCGAATGAATATGGGAGAATATTAGAGGCTTGCCAAAGTCCTTTGAGGCCTTCGATAAACAGCAATATACTCACAAATCTAGTTTGAAGATTTGTAGAATCAGATTTCAAAACTAAATATGAAAGTCCAATAATCCATACAATAATCACTAACGCAATCCAATTAATGACCATATCTAATCCAAAGAAACGATCTGGGCCAAACGCTCTTACATAATGTTCTGCAAGAGTTGTCATACCCTGTCGTAAATGGGTTATGATTTAATTCTTGATCCGTATTTCTGTATCAAAAGAATAATTCTATTCCACGTTTAGTAGCTGCTAAGATTAGAACTACAACCAACAAATGTCGTATTGTTTTTTCATGAGCATTTACCGCCCCAAATTGAGATCCAATCATTCCTCCCATTACCACTACGATTGAAAATGGAATTAATATTTCAAAGTCTATCATTAGTTGGCCTGAAATTGCTGCACCTGTAATTCCTGCAGCCGAATTCACCCAGATAAATAATGCAGAAGTTGCGGCTACATTTTTTACAGAAGCCCACCTATTCAACAACATAATTGGAGAAAGAAAAATCCCACCCCCAACCCCAATTATTCCACTAACAAATCCTATTCCTCCACCAATTGGTAATGATTTTTTTAGAGATGGGATATTCAGTTTATCGAATTCATCTTCATTATCAATTTTCAATAAACGGAATGCTGCCCAGATAAGGACAATGGAAAGTAAAGTATCGTATAATGTTCCATCTACAACCAAAAACCCACCAAGTAATGCAAAAGGAATACTTGTTATTATGAAAGGCCAAGTCAATTTTGAGATATGAAAACCCCTTCTATAATAATTAAAAAAAGCAATACTAGCAACTATTAGATTAAGACACCAAACATGTTGTTTCAACCACCCGGCATTCATCATCCCATAACTAGTCAATGACAATACAGCCAGGTATCCCGAAGCCCCCCCATGTCCAACACTCGAATATAGAGTTGCAACAACAAATAATCCGAACAACAACAAGAAGAATTCGAATTCCACAAAATACTTCAATCAGTAATAGAAATTTAATTTTCTTATTAGTAACCCCACATCTATAACCCGAATCCCTAATTCCAATTTGTGGAAATGAACATTTCTATAGACAGGGCGTTGGAAATCTTATCGGAGTTTCCTATACTTTCCAATACTGAAGTAATCGATCTAAATAAGGCCTACAAACGCATACTATCAGAAGATATGAATGCATTAGTTGACTCTCCACCATTTGATAATTCATCAATTGATGGTTGGGCAATTTTGAGTACGGATAGTCCAAGTGATAGACAACAAGTTGAGACTATTTTTGCAGGTGATACAATCCCACGGCCATTGCAACCAGGTGAAGCATTTCGGATTATGACTGGGGCACCCACTCCACCTAATGCTGATGCATTGGTAATGGTTGAAGACGGATTACATGGGGTAGCTAGAGACAATTTCATTAGACGTAAAGGTGAAAATATCTCTAAAGGAATGGTTGCTTTGGAGAAAAACACAATGCTAACTTCAGCATCTCTAGCTTTATTGTCTACTATAGGCCATTCACAAGTTCCAGTATATTCACGCCCAAAAGTTTCGATAATATCGACGGGAGATGAATTAGTTGAACCAGGCAAGATATTAGAACCAGGCCAAATTTACGAATCTAATTCTATTTTATTGTCATCTTTGTTACAAAAAGCAGGTGCAAGTTCAACAATTTACAAATCATCAGATAATATTGATTCACTGAGAGAATTATTTGATCAATGTGCCAAGTCAAGTGATTTGATTTTAACATCAGGAGGAGTTAGTATGGGTGATCATGACTTCGTCCGTCGATTACTTATTGAAGAGGGTGAACCATATTTTTGGAAAATTAAGATGAGACCAGGGGGTCCCCCAATATTTGGAATGTGGAAAGGAACCCCCATTCTTGGATTACCAGGGAATCCAGTATCAACCCATGTTGTATTTCTTACTCTTGTAGTTCCTTGGTTAAGCAGTCCTAGATTATTTTACAAAAAAATTCGAGTTCGTTTGAAAACTGAATTAAAAGGAGCACGAGAAAAAACTGTATTTAGGAGATTAAAAATCCATTCCACTGATGAATTAACAGCTACAACACACACCCATCAAGGAAGTGGAAACATCAATTCTATGGTAGTTCATGATGCACTTTCCATATTACCCCCTAATACCACTGGCGAGGTTGGAGAGATTATCGATGCATTGTGGTTGATTGATTAATCGCATTTCTTTGAACTATTCAAGCAACGAATCCTTAAGGGTGGACGTCTTGAAATGAATTATGAAGAAGACAATCATGAAGCAATATTGGCGACTCCAACAATCGCAATCTATTGCATCGTTATTTTTGTGGACATCTACAATCACTTTGTTAGTATGGCCTTACGTAAGTTGGAGGTTTGATCCTTCAGCTACATTTATTGGAATATCTATGACTTATTGGGGACTAATTAGTATTGCAGTCCTAGTAATTTCATCAATATTTTTCATCGGTTATGCTTACGATCAACTACTTTCACTTTGGAAAGACCACCGAACTGTGGATACTGAGCGAAATCCATTTGCTACTTACCAGTTAATGCCACAAACAGCAATAATAGTAGGTCATTTGAACGAACTTCTCCGCCGCCAAGCACCGGATGATGAGGAAGTAATCGCTAGTTGCAAATGGGTCGATGAATGGCTCGAATGGTGTTGCAAACAAGAAATTTGGGACCGTAGTCAACAATTTTGGGATCAAAATTTACCATCACAAGTCCCCCCACTTTCTTTTCTTCCAGGGAATATCGCTTCAGCTTCTCGAGAGCGAAATGCACAAAAAACCGATGATGATAATTGAGAGAGGCTTCTCAGATGATGCACCATTTAGCGGTAGCAGTTCGTGCATTAGACCCCCCAGGTGGGGGGGCTGAACGTTCAATTTCTAGTCTTCTTAGTGGTATCTCAATTGATGGTGAAG